>NZ_RZSL01001000.1:0-1354 GCF_003997355.1 Mesorhizobium sp. M1E.F.Ca.ET.041.01.1.1
AGCAGATACTGCTCGACCGACCCTTCCCGCCAAACCCGCCATGTCGGGCGCACGCGACTGGGCAAAAACGCATCCCGCATGTCGCGCAGTCCCGCCTTCGGGCGTTTCATCCGCAGCCAACGCCACATACGATCCCGGACGTACCAGTCGAGACCGGTGAACACCCTAGCCCGCATAGGCGCAGTAGCGGTAGTAATTCGCCCACCCGCGCAGGATGGGATTGAGCTCCCGGAGCTTTGTGCCAAGACTAACCATCACCGAGTTGCGCTTGGTGAGTTGCATGACCTTGCGACGCAGATCGACGGCTTTCGCTTTGGGGATTTCTACGCGCGGGCCGTAGCCGTAGCGCTTGCCCATCGCATGGCTACATGGAATCCGAGATGCTCTCCCAGCAGGTTCGTCAGCCCCCGGTCGTTCGGCAACGGCATCGCGAGATCAGTACGACGATCCCTGGCCGTTCTTGAGGTCATGCCGCTCTGTACCCTTGAGAGGTGGATTGAACACACTGACCAGGATGAGGTCCGCATCCTTGCCACCGCGCAGGTAATGCTTGTCGTGCTGGTCTAGCACATACATGTCGCCGGCCTTGATGGGGTGGATAGTGCCGCTCATATCTTCAACCTCGCCCTCGCCGGCGATGCAGTAGCAGGCCTCCAGGTGATTTTTGTACTGCAGCAGGGCTTCTGTGCCGGCTTTCACGACAGTGTGGCAGACTCCAAAACCCATTCCGTCGGATTCGATCAGCAGGCGGTAGCTTTTGCCATTTCCCCAATCGACCTCCCGCGTAGTCCCTTGGATCTCATTGATCGATCGAACGAACATGTTTTCACCTATAAGAAGAACTATGATAAAAGCGCCACAGCTGTCGCTCCGAGATAGCGACAACGCCAACTTTCCGAAGGAAACATACGTGATTGAGGCTTTTCGAACAAAAGGTCATTTCTAACATAAATGGAAGGAATGCTTACAGATGGAACTGCCTCCGTTGAACGCGCTGAAAGCGTTCGAAGCCGCGGCCCGCCTGGCCAGCCTGACGAATGCAGGCCGCGAGATAAACGTCACGCATTCGGCGGTGAGCCAGCAAGTCAGACAGTTGGAGGAATGTCTCGGTCGACCGCTGTTCAGGCGCGTCGGACGCGGCGTCGTCCTCACACCTGCCGGTGAGGAGTTCTATGAGGCCGTATCGACTGCGCTGCGCATGATATCGGTCTCAACCCGGCGCCTAAAGCACAGGCCTGGCAGCAGCCCGCTGTCGGTCGGCTGTATCGCGTCCATCGCCACACGTTGGCTCGTTCCCGCTGTCCAGGACTTCCTGAGAAAGCATCCGAACATAGACATGCGCGTTGAATACGCC
>NZ_RZSL01001001.1:0-1354 GCF_003997355.1 Mesorhizobium sp. M1E.F.Ca.ET.041.01.1.1
ACATCGACAAGGGCCCGATCGACGAACAGGGTCTGTTCCACCTGATCAACACGGTGCGCGGCGCCGGCTCCACGCTTTTGCTCACCGCGCGCCGCTTCCCTTCCGCCTGGCGCGTCGCGCTGCCCGACCTCATCTCGCGACTGAAGGCGGCGGCGACGGTCGAGATCCACGAGCCGGACGACCTGCTGCTCGCCGGCGTCATCACAAAATTGTTCGCCGATCGCCAGATCGAGGTCGAGCCGCATGTCGTGCAATATCTGGTGCGGCGCATCGAGCGTTCGCTGGCGACCGCTATGCGGGTCGTGGAACGCCTTGACCGCGCCGCGCTCGAGCGCAAGACGCCGATCACCCGCGCGCTTGCCGCCGAAACCGTCAGCGCCATGGACGAAGGACAGGGCGAGTTCGACATATAGGGCTTCTTCCCTGTGTCTACCTTTGCGGCCAGACTTGAAGCCCCGAACAACGCTGCCGGCATTTGGCGCGAGGTCGAGCAGGAAATCGAACGCCGCAACGCGTCCGGCTATGCCGAATCTTCCGTCACGACCTTTCTGCTTCAGACCCAATGGTTGCCGCTTTCGCGATCGTTTTAGCGCAGCCCCGGCACCGCCCTGATATGATCGATGAACGCCCGCAGCTTGGGCAGGACCTGCCGTCGTTCGGGGTAGTAGAGGAACGCCCCCGGCGAGGTGGCGGCGAACGGCGTCAAGAGCGCATGCAATCGGCCATCGGCGACCGGTGCGCTGGCGAGCGGGCCAGGCACCTGCGCAAGTCCTACCCCCTGGATCGCCGCACCGAGAAGCGTTGGGTAGTCATGCGCGATGAGCGGCCCTGTGACGATGGCCTCGACCGTCTTGTTGCCGTCGCTAAAGCGCCAGGGGGCGACCGAGCCGTTCGAGCGGCGCATGCGCAGGCAGGCATGCCCCCGAAGGTCCTCGATACGCTCCGGCCGCGACCACTGGCGCAGATAGTCGGGGCTGCCGACGACCAGCAGCGGGAACGGCGGCGTCAGCCGCACCGCCACCATGTCGGCGGCGATGAGCTCGCCGAGCCGGATGCCGGCATCGAATCCTTCGGCGGCGACGTCGACGAGCTCCCCGCTTGCGACGATCTCCAGCTCGATTTCGGGATAGGCTTGGCAGAAGGATGCGATGAGCGGCTCCAGCAGGAGCGGCATCACCGCCGGCGGCACCGAGAGGCGCAGCAATCCGGTCGGGCGCTTGCCGAATTCATGCGCGACCTCGCTCGCGGCGACCAGCTCCTCGAAGGCAGGCCCTGCGCGCGACAGGAATCGCTCGCCGGCCTCCGTCAGGCCGACGCTGCGCGTCGTGCGGAGGAAAAGCGCGGCGCCGATACG
>NZ_RZSL01001002.1:0-1350 GCF_003997355.1 Mesorhizobium sp. M1E.F.Ca.ET.041.01.1.1
TGCTTATCCTGCAACGTTGACGATTGGCGAAATCAGCGAAGAGAGCGCCCCTCTCCCCGTCACTATACGGGGAGAGGATGCCGGCAGGCAGGTGAGGGGCGGCGCAGGCGCCCGAAAGGAAACGACTGCCCCGCGGCCGGGGCCCATGTCTTAAAGTCCCGGTCGCGCATCTTGTTGCGTCAACCTTTCCTTAACCGTGCCCAAACGGATCGCCGGATTGGCCCAGCACGCCGCTCCCTGATCGTTGACATTCGAACAAAATTAGAACAAATTACGAACATACCAACAACAGGAGAGAGTTATGGCCGATCTGGTTCAGGATGTCGTCTCGCTGGTTTGCATGAGCACCTTCCTCATTTCCATGGCGATCTGGATTGGCGCCATGTGATCAGGCGGCTCGCCGCCCTTGTTTCGGGCGGGCCAAAAGCCCGTCCTTGGGGCGGGCAAGAGCCCGCCCATTGTTAAGCTTTTCTTGGCCGCGCCGCCGTTAGGCTGCTTCCAAAGACAGGGAGCAAGGGCAGTGTCGGTCATCGCCACGGTCACCCTCGTGGCCGGAAATCTCGGACTGATCTTTCTGCTGATGACCGCGCCGCTCGGGCTGCGCACGGTTACGGTCAGCCGCGTCATCGAGGCCGATCGGAAACGCCTCTGGCAGGCGCTGTGGCCGTTCGGCGGCGACGCCGGCTGGTCGGGTGAAATCCTATCCGCCGTACCCCTGGACGGCGAGGGCGCGGCGCTGATCAAACTGTCCTGGGAGGGGCGGGATGGTCAACCGATCGAACGCAAGGCTCAGTTTCAGGATGTGGTGGAAGGCAGCCGCTTCTCGATGCGCGTCGTCGAGGACACGGCGCTCGATCCCTCATTCTGGGCCAACTATCGTGAAACCACCGAGCTCGTCCGCGAAGGCGACGCGACGCGGGTGACGCTTACGCAAACAGACCGCTATCGCGGCGTCGCCTTCCTGGTCTTCCGCTACTTCGCCATGCGCCGCGAACTCGCCAAGCTGCAGGTCTGGGCGAGAACCGGAACATATCGCAAGGGCGGCTGGTTCGAGCATCCGGTGAGCCAGATCGGCTTCGCCGTGCTTTCGACCTTCATCCTGTGGCCGTTCTTCGGGCTCAACCCTGGCGGGCTGGCGCTGGCCGCGATCCTGACCTCGGTGGTGGCGCTGCACGAGCTGGGTCACATGGCGGCGTTCCGCCTGACCGGGCATCGCCGGGCGCGGATGATCTTCATCCCGCTGCTCGGCGGCATCGCCATCGGCGGCAGGCCCTATGACAGCCGCTTCGAGGTGGCCTTCGTGGCGCTGATGGGGGCGGGCTTCTCCGCCTTCCTGGTGCCCGTCCTGAT
>NZ_RZSL01001003.1:0-1349 GCF_003997355.1 Mesorhizobium sp. M1E.F.Ca.ET.041.01.1.1
GACCGTGCCTGGCGACGGCACGGGGAAGGGCTACACTTGGTGCAAGGCGCCGCGTCTTGCCGGCGAGGCCGTCGAAGTGGGCGCGATTGCCCGTCAACTCGTGAATGGTCACCCGCTGATCCGCGATCTGGTCGGGTCAGGCAGCGGCAATGTGCATGCCCGGGTTGTGGCGCGTGTGCTGGAGGTCGCTCTCGTTGTTACGGCAATGGAGAGCTGGATCCGTGATCTCAGGCCCGGCGAAGCCTTTTGCGAGCATGGCGCGACGCCGGCCGATGGCGAGGGCACGGGCCTGACCGAAGCTGCGCGCGGCTCGCTTGGCCACTGGCTGAAGGTGCGCAACGGCCGCATCGCCAACTACCAGATCATCGCGCCGACGACCTGGAACTTCTCCCCACGCGATCGTAACGGCAATCCGGGTCCGTTGGAGCTGGCGCTGGAGGGAGCGCCCGTGCGGGCCGGTGAGACCGAACCTCTCGCAGTCCAGCACATCGTGCGCTCGTTCGATCCGTGCATGGTCTGCACGGTGCACTGAAGCCCGGCCATGAACACGCTCCTGGCCGCACCACCAGCCGCAAAGGGTCACCTGATCCGGGTTTCCGGCCTTGTGCAGGGTGTCGGCTTCCGCCCCACCGTCTGGCGCGTCGCCACCGCCATGGGCCTTACCGGCCACGTACGCAACGACGCCGCGGGCGTCGAGATCGCGCTCTGGTGCATCGATGCCGAGCTGGCGGCGTTCAGGCAAAGGCTCTGCGACGGATGTCCGCCTTTGGCACGCATCGACGCTATCGAGACCACCGACCTTGAAGGATTGCCGCCAGCAGACGGCTTCACCATTGTCGCGAGCGCAGGGGGAGCGGTGCGGACAGGCGTCGTTCCAGACGCCGCATGCTGTGCGGAATGCCTCGCCGAAATCCTCGCCCCGCGCGACCGCCGCTATTTCTATCCCTTTGCGAACTGCACGCATTGCGGTCCGCGGTTGTCGATCATCGAAGCGATCCCGTACGACCGCTCCTCGACGTCGATGAAAAGTTTCGTCATGTGTGAGGCATGTCGGGCCGAGTACGAGAATCCTGCGGAGCGGCGCTTCCATGCCCAGCCGATTGCCTGCCCAAATTGCGGCCCGCGCATCTGGCTCGAAGCGGAGGACGGGTCCGTCTTTGCCGGTGGATCGGAACGGGTGATAGACGAGGCCGCCGCTCTGATCAGGGCAGGGCGAATTCTCGCCGTCAAAGGCATCGGTGGCTTCCATCTCGCCTGCGTTGCAACCGACGACGACGCGGTCATGCGGCTGCGCAGCCGCAAGAAACGCGACGGGAAGCCGTTTGCGCTAATGGGCCGCGATCTGCGAC
>NZ_RZSL01001004.1:0-1347 GCF_003997355.1 Mesorhizobium sp. M1E.F.Ca.ET.041.01.1.1
AGGCCGGAGTCCGGCGCTGTGCCGATCACTTCGCGCTTGTCCTTGCCGCAGGCAAAGCCCGTCGCCTTTGCGTCGGCGAGCTTGCGCGCCTGGTCGTTGGCCTGGGGGTTGCCGGTGGCGAGCACCAGGCCGACCGTGCAGCCCTCGTGCTCTTCCGGCTGCGCCACCTTGGCGACGACCAGCACCTCGGTCGGCTTGTTCTCGGCGTCGGGACTGCTGATCTCGCGACGGTGAATGACGGCGAAGGGCACCGCCTTGTCGCCGTTGGTTTCGATCCGCCACTCGACCTTCGGACCAGAGGTGTTGAGCCCGGAAAAACTCTCCCAGACGGCTGTCATGTCGTCGGAGGGAAAGCCGTAATAAACGGACTCGCGGGCATCGTCATAGCCGATCAGCACCGGATAGCCGCGATAGCCGGCACAGGCGAGGCTCGCCCAGTCGCCATCGCCTTCCTCCGACTGCGCGTAGGTCACGCAGTCCTTCTTCCAGTCGAGATCGGTATAGGCGCTGGAAATGTCGCCGGCATGCGCCGCCTGGCAGAAACCGGCGAGGGCAAGCGGGATCAGAAGCGCACGCATGGCGAGGTGTCTCCGATGGAGGTACGTGAGCGTAGCGTCAAAACTGACGCGGGCCTAGGGCGCGGCGGCTGCCAAGCGCCCGTTGTCGGCGTCTGCGCCGCCCCTCATCCGCCTGCCGGCACCTTCTCCCCGTATAGTGACGGGGAGAAGGGAGCTGGGGCGGCCTCGGCACCCTTCCTTCAACGCTGGCGATTGGCGAAATCGCCGGCGGGAGCGCCCCTCTCCCCGTGACTATACGGGGAGAGGATGCCGGCAGGCAGGTGAGGGGCAGCGCCCAAGCTCGAGATTGTTATTTCTTCAGACTGGCTTCGATCAGGAGATCGGCGTTGCGGGCGACCGATGCCGCCGGTCCGCCGAGCCCGAAAAGCTGGCCGCTGATATAGGCGCCCTCGATGAGGAGCAGCAGCCCGTCGCCGAGCGTGTCGGAATCGCTGGCGCCCATCGCCGCCGCCATGGCGCGCAGGCGCCGGCGCAGCTCCATTTTGTTGTTCTCGCTCACCACCCGCGCGGGATGCCCGTGCTCGGGATATTCGACCGCCGCGTTGGTCATGCCGCAGCCGCGATAGTCCGGTTTCTGCGTGCGTTTGCCGACGCGGGTCAGGAAAGCGATGATCTGGGCGCGCGGGTTGCCCGGATGCGCGTCGACGGCCTCATCGAAACGCTCCCAAAATTCGAGGTCGTACTTGCGCAGATAGGCGGCCGCGAGCTCGTCCTTGGACGGAAAGCTGCGGTAGAGGCTGGGCTTGGTGACGCCGGCGCGCCTGACGAT
>NZ_RZSL01001005.1:0-1346 GCF_003997355.1 Mesorhizobium sp. M1E.F.Ca.ET.041.01.1.1
GAGACAGCCATTATAGGGCGCGTTGAGCGCGAAGACGTCGCCTGGGTGGATGTCGCCCGAGTTCAGGCGGATCACGGTTTCGACCGAGCGGTCCATGGATCCCAGATGCACCGGCATGTGCGGCGCGTCGGCGACCAGCGCGCCGTGGCGGTCGAACACCGCGCAGGAAAAGTCCAGCCGTTCCTTGATGTTGACGGAGTATGCCGTGTTCTGCAGCGTCACGCCCATCTGCTCGGCGATCGACATGAAGAGGTTGTTGAAGACCTCCAGCATCACCGGATCGGCGTCGGTGCCGAGCGCCGCCTGCCGGGCCTTCTTCTCGATCCGCCGCAGAAGCACATGGTTCCGGGCCGTGATCCCGGCCTGCCAGCCCGGCTCGACGACGATTGTCTGGTTCGGCTCGATGATCAGCGCGGGGCCGGCCACCTTATGGCCGGGCTTCAGACCATCGCGCTGGAAGATGCCGGCGTCCCGCCAGCCGCCATCGGCGAAGAATTGCCGGATCTGCCAAGGGCTTGCCGCCTTGTCTTCGAGACTTGATTCAGTTTCGTCGCGCGCGGCGGCGCCGGCATCGCTGCCTTCGACGCCGACCGCTTCGACGACCATCGGCTTGTTTTCGTAGACGAAGCCGAATTGCGCCTTGTGGGCGGCCTCGAAATCGCTTCTGGCGCGGAAGATCGAACCATGCTCGAAATTCACCGGCAGCGCCGTATCGGTACCGTCATAGCGGATCTGCAGGACCGGCTTGGAGGCGATGGCGGCCTCCGCAATGCCTTGCGCTGCAAGCTCAGCGACAACGCCTTGGCGCAATGCCGCAATCAGGTCCTCGATCGGGGAACGGGACTCTTCGGCGAGAGGTTTCAGCAGCGCCTGCTGGCGCGAGGCGAAAACCGTCGACAGCCCGATGCCGTAGGCCGAAAGCAGGCCGGAGAAGGGGTGGATGAGCACGGCTTCCATGCCGAGCGCATCGGCGACCAGGCAGGCATGCTGGCCGCCGGCGCCGCCGAAGCAGTTCAAGAGATATTCGGTGACGTCGTAGCCGCGCTGCACCGAGATCTTCTTGATGGCGTTGGCCATGTTCTCCACGGCGATGGTGACGAAACCCTCGGCCACCGCTTCGGGCGAACGTCCATCGCCGATCTCGGCGGCGAGCGCCGCGAATTTATCTCGCACGGTTTCGACGTCGAGCGGCTGGTCCTGGCCGGGACCGAAGATCGTCGGGAAGAAATCGGGCCGCAGTTTGCCGAGCATGACATTGGCGTCGGTGATGGCGAGCGGCCCGCCGCGCCTGTAGGCGGCCGGGCCTGGATTGGCGCCGGCCGCTTTCGCGTCGGTCCTGACTCGGC
>NZ_RZSL01001006.1:0-1344 GCF_003997355.1 Mesorhizobium sp. M1E.F.Ca.ET.041.01.1.1
CTTCTACGCCGTCGGCGGCACCTGGCGAAACCTCGCCCGCCTGCACATGGAGATGAACAACTACCCGCTTGGCGTCATGCATCACTACGAGATCGCCGCCGACAGCGCCCAGACCTTCCTTAGGCAGGTGGCCAAGGGCGAGATCGAGAAGGTCAAGGGTATCGAGGGCGTCTCCAAGAACCGCCGCTCGCTGCTGCCTTACGGCGCCGTCGTGCTGCAGGAGATCATGGCGGCCATGCAGCCTTCCAAGATCGTCGTCTCGGCGCAGGGCGTGCGCGAGGGCTTCCTCTATTCGCTGCTTGACGCCGCCGAGCAGAAATCCGATCCGCTGATCTCGGCGGCCGAGGAATTGGCGGTATTGCGTTCCCGCTCGGTCCATCATGCGCACGACCTCGTCGAATGGACGGGCAAGGCCTTCAAGGCCTTCGGCATCGACGAGACGGTGGACGAGGCGCGCTATCGCCACGCTGCGTGCCTGCTCGCCGATATCGGCTGGCGCGCGCACCCGGAATATCGCGGACGGCAGTCGCTCAACATCATCGCGCATGCCTCCTTCATCGGCGTCGACCATCCCGGCCGCGCCTACCTGGCTCTGGCCAGCGCCTACCGCCATGACGGCATCTTCAGCGATGGAATCGCGCCGGAGATCAAGGCGCTGGCGCCGTCGCGCATGCTCGAGCGCGCCCGCGTGCTGGCGGCGATGATGCGCGTCGTCTACCTGCTGACGGCGGCGATGCCGGGCGTGATGCCAAGGCTGAAATGGGAAAGCCGCGGCAACGGCGCGCTGGCGCTGGTGCTGCCGGCCTCGCTCTCCGACCTCTATGGCGAGCGCCCGGCCGGCCGGCTGGCGCAACTGGCGCGCATCACCAACCGCCGCCTGGTGCTGGCGGTCGAAGGCGGTCCGAGCGTTTCCGTCAAGTAACGGATCACGTGACTTCGGCGCCGATGCCAATGCTGCGCCCGTCCGCCGACCAGGCGCCGGCGCCGGCCATGGCGAGCGCCAGGAAGCCGCCGGCAATGGCAATGTCCTTCATCAGCATCTGCTGGTGCAGGAAGGCTAAAGTCGCATCGTCGCCGCCCTGGCCGTAATGGCCGATGAAGCCGGCGACGATCGAGAAGGCGGCAAGCAGCAGCGCCACGATCCGCGTCTGGAAGCCGATCAGGATCAGTAATCCGGCGATCAGCTCGAACAGGCCGGTGCCCCAGGCGGCTAAAGTCGGCAGCGGCAGGCCGAGGCCGGCGAAATAGCTGGTGGTGCCGGCGATGTTGGTGAGTGCCTGGAATCCCGACGGCACGAAAAGCGCGGCAAGCAGGAGCCGCGAGATCAGAAGCAGTGCGTTGCGG
>NZ_RZSL01001007.1:0-1343 GCF_003997355.1 Mesorhizobium sp. M1E.F.Ca.ET.041.01.1.1
GCCACAGGCTGGTGATGACGGTGGCGAATTCGCGGGCGCGTTCGTAGCGGTCGGCATGCGGCCTCAAGCCTGTCGAACCAAAATTCGCCGCTTCGATAGGGCTGGCCGAGGTGACCAGATTCCAGCCGGCCCGGCCGCTGCTCAGATTGTCGAGCGAAGCAAAGGCCCGCGCCAGCCCGTAGGGCTCGTTGTAGCTGGTCGACGCCGTCGATACGAGGCCAATGCGCTCGGTCTGGGCGGCAAGGGCCGAAAGCAGGCTGATCGGCTCGAAACCGATCGAGCGCGAGGTCTGGCTGGCGATATTGATATTGGCTTCGCGCAGGCCCGCAGCGTCCTCGCAGAAGATCATGTCGAACTTCGCCGCTTCCGCTGTCCGCGCCAGTTTAATGTAGTGGTCGATGTCGATGCCGGCCGTGACATGCGCGTCAGGATGGCGCCAGGCGGCGATATGGTGGCCGGTCGCCCACAGGAACAGGCCGAGCTTCATCTGGCGTGCGCTCATTTTGCGCCTCCTACGCCAAGCCCGAGATGGTCGCGCAGCGTCGCCCCAGCATAGGTGGAACGAGCCAGGCCGCGACGGCGAAGTTCCGGCAGGACGCGGTCAGCGAAGTCACCGAGCGCGAAAACATCAGCCGGCAAAGCAATGTTGAGGCCGTCGCAGGGTTTGCTGCCAAACCTGGACTGCAGCCCGTCGGCAAACTGGGGCGCGGCAACCGTCACCAGAACCTTCATCGTGTCCGGCTCGCGTCCGGCGGCAACCGCTCGGCGCTTGAGATCGTCATAGGTGGCCTTCGCGTCCTCCGCCTCGATCAGGATGACGTCCGCGACCCTGGCGCCGAAATCGAGATCGGCCGCCGCCAGGCCGGACATGACCAGCACGGGCATATCCTGTGGCGAGCGGGCGACATTGAGCGGCCCGCGCACCGAGAAGAACTCGCCCTTGTGATCGAGGAGATGCATCTTTTCCGGATCGTGGAACCGGCCGGCGGCCTTGTCGAAAAGCAGGGCGTCCGCATCCCAGCCTCGCCACAGACCCTGCACGATGCCGATGAACTCTTCCGCGCGGCGGCGGAAATCGTCATCGGCTATGCCTTCCGGCCGGCTGAAATTGGCTGCCTCGCGCGGGTTTTGCCGCATCGTCGCATTCCAGCCGATGCGGCCATGGCTGATGATGTCGAGCGAAGCAAAACGGCGCGCCAGATTGTAGGGCTGGTGCGCCAATGTCGAGGCGCTGGCCACCAGCCCGATCCTGTCGGTCACCATTGCCAGAGCGGCCAGCAGTGTGGTCGCTTCGAACGGGCTGCTCGACGGCGCGTCGGCGGAGTCGGAAATGAGAACCATGT
>NZ_RZSL01001008.1:0-1340 GCF_003997355.1 Mesorhizobium sp. M1E.F.Ca.ET.041.01.1.1
GGGTAGTGTGCTGAGAGTTCTGCAAATTCGCTGCGAGAGGGCGGTCATGGCAGGCTGGTGATTGTTCACGTCACCGATTCCCGCGAAGGAACGCCACCATGACCAAGACTGAAGATAAATCCGCCATAGCCGCCGTCAAAGACATTCTGCTTTCGAACCCGGATGGATTGCACGAGGTGATCCGTGCGGTGATGCAGGAGGTGCTCGAGGCCGAGATGGACGAGGCGCTGGGTGCTTCGAAGAGTGAGCGCACGCCGGAGCGGCTCGGCTATCGCTCTGGCTATTACGGCCGCACCCTTGTCACCCGTGTCGGCAAGCTTGAGCTGCGGGTTCCGCAGGACCGGGCGGGCCGCTTCTCCACCGAATTGTTCGAGCGCTACCAGCGTTCCGAGCGCGCCTTGGTGGCCACCCTTGCGGAGATGTACGTGCAGGGCGTGTCGACCCGCAAGGTGAAGGCGATCACCGAGGAGCTGTGCGGTCATGCCTTCTCCGCCTCGGCGATCTCGGCCATCAACAAGCGGCTGGACGAGAGCCTGAAGGCCTTTGCCGAGCGGCCGCTTCAAGAGCCCTTTGCCTATCTCATCCTCGACGCTCGCTACGAGAAGGTGCGTGAAGCCGGCATCGTCACGAGCCAGGCGGTGCTGATTGCGGTCGGCATCGACTGGGACGGGCGGCGCCAGATCCTGGCTGTGGAGATGGCCAATCGCGAGAGCGTTCGGCCTGGAAAGACTTTCTCGTGGCGCTGAAGGCGCGCGGCCTCAAGGGCGTCGAGCTGGTCGTGTCCGATGACCATGCCGGCCTCGTCGCGGCAATCGGCGAGGTGATCCCGGAAGCTGCCTGGCAGCGCTGCTACGTGCACTTTCTCAGGAACGCGCTCGATCATCTGCCGAGGAAGCATGGCGACGACTGCCTGCAGGAGCTGCGCTGGCTCTACGACCGGCGCGATCTCGCCGAGGCCAAAGCCGATCTCGCCGCATGGCTGTCCAAATGGTCGGGCCGCTATCCAAGGCTGACAATGTGGGTGGAGGAGACCATCGAGCGCACGCTGACCTTCTTTTGCCTGCCGCGCCAGCACCACAAGCATCTCAAGTCCACCAACATGCTCGAACGCCTCAATGAGGAAATCCGCCGGCGCACCTATGTCGTACGCATCTTCCCCAACGCCGAAAGCTGCCTGCGCCTCGTCAGGGCGCTGGCCGTCGAGACCAACGAGAACTGGATGGAGGCCAACCGCTACATCAACATGGACGACCTGCGCGAGCACAAGAAGCTCGCTCTACGCCAAGCCGCATGACCAGCAACAGGGCCGCCCCTTTTTGCAGAACTTGACGCACACAACC
>NZ_RZSL01001009.1:0-1340 GCF_003997355.1 Mesorhizobium sp. M1E.F.Ca.ET.041.01.1.1
ACCCAAACCGAGGCGGACATCGCCGCTAACAACGGGCGCAAGGAAGCTCTGTTGAGAAGGCTTGAAGCGGAGAGAGCCGCCCGGCGAACGCGCGATGCTGGCGCGAAAACGTCTATGTGAGGGCCCAACACTCCTTCGACAAGCCTTGGCGACGTCCATCGGCCTCAACCCTCGCTGTTCGAATAGTCTTGTCGCGACCGATCTCCCGTCCCCTTGTTCGGGTGCGCGTTGGCACTGTCGTGGTCATCGGCGCCTAAGAGAACCCGGCAACAGGGCGACGCAGGCAGCCAGCGTAGCATCGTCCACGCAATACTCTTCCGGCTTTGTGCCGCGCAAGCCTTTGTGAGGTTGCCGCATCCAGAGATCGGCGTAGTCGTTCCTCTTGAAGTCGGCGCGGGCGGCCTTGCGAAGCTTGGCCAACGAGCCCGCCTTAAGGTCTTCGCGCTCGATTTCAATCCGTTCGGCTTCCCGCCAGCGGTCGAGCGCATCGACGGCTTTCCAGAAGTCAGCCTCGGATCGGCGCGCCATCATCCTAGGCGACACTCCGTGAAGATCGTCTCGGGAGAGATCCATCCATCCTCCGGCCGCTTCCGCGCCCATCGCGGCCGTCGCTGGCCTGAGCAACCTCGACTCCCTGTCGTCAGCCTCTCGTTTTGCCGTTTCGGCCGCTTCCTGTTCCCTGCGATCTTCGGATTCGCGCCGAGACTTCTCCCTGTCGGCAACCTCGTCGAGCACCGGCAGTCCCAACGTCATGCCGTCTGGCACGTGAGGCGGGTACGACGACATGCCCTTGCTCAGGGTGGAGAGTCTCTCCACCAACAGATCGAAGCTCTCCTCACTTTCGGAGGCGACAGTGGCGGCCGGGACTGTTCCCTCGCCAATGTCCGAGTCGAGCCACGCGAGGAAATCGAAATTTGCCTTGTGGGCCTTCCTGACGCGCACCAGGATTCGGTCGACAAGCCGATTCAATTCCTCGGTCCGCCGAGCCGGACATTCCCTTGTCTCGATCGCGGAGCTTATCGTCGTGCGAAGCAACCGCCCGCCGTGGAGCCTGCGACCTGGACCCGACACCATAAGCATGCCGGCCATCTTCATCTTCTCAACGAATTCGGCCAATGCCTCCCAAGGAGTCACGATGTCGCCGGCCACGCGACGCAGTCCGTCAGCGACCTCGTCGCTCACGAATGCGAAAGGAGGCGCGACCCAGCCTTCTTTCTTGATGGCCGCATAGGCTTCCTTGACGGTGAAGCCATTTTCCGCGACCAGGCCGAAGTGCAGAAGGATAAAGGACTTCCACTCCTGTTCCCTCACGGCGAATCCGATCGCCCGCCGCCCCGGGG
>NZ_RZSL01000100.1:0-15147 GCF_003997355.1 Mesorhizobium sp. M1E.F.Ca.ET.041.01.1.1
CTGGCGATGGAGCTGCTGATGGCGCAAGCGCCGGAGATCACGGCGGTGTTCGCCTGCAACGACCTGATGGCCATGGGCGCGATCACCGCGCTGCGCACGCGCGGACTGCGCGTCCCCGACGACATGTCGCTGGTCGGCTTCGACGACATACCCTACGCGGTCACCACATGGCCGCCGCTGACGACGATCGCGCAGCCGGTCGAGAAGATCGGAACGCGGGCGGTGAGCCTGCTGCTCGAGCGCCTCGGCGAGCCGGCGGCGCCCTCGCGCCGCGAGGTTCTGACGCCGGTCCTCATCGAGAGGGAAAGCTGCGCTCCATTGCGGAAGTAGCGCGTAATCTCCCCCCTTGAGGGGGAGATGTCGCCGAAGGCGACAGAGGGGGTCGCTGCGCATGAAGCGCCAACCTCCATCTGCACAAGCAAGCCGAGCCCAGTCGGACCGACCTCCTCTGGCCTGCCGGCCATCTCCCCCTCAAGGGGGGAGATTACGCGCTCATTCCCTCAAGCGGCCGGCTGCATCGCGGCCCTCAGCAGCATGCCGAACAGGTCGCGCGGCTCGTCGGGGTCGGCGAGCAGGTCGAGCTCCTCATAGAGGCCGGTGGCCTGGAGCTGGTCGCGGACGTAGCGGAGCGCGGAAAAATCCTCGATGGCGAAGCCGACGGAATCGAACAGCGTGATCTGCTCGGGCGTCTTGCGGCCTTCGGCCTGGCCGGTCATCACCTGCCACAGCTCCGTCACCGGATGGTTGGCGTCGAGCTGCTGGATCTCACCCTCGATGCGCGTCTGCGCCGGGAACTCGACGAAGATGTCGGAGCGCAGAAGGATGTCGCGATGGAGTTCCGTCTTGCCGGGGCAGTCGCCGCCGACCGCGTTGATGTGGACGCCGGAGCCCACCATGTTGTCGGTGAGGATGGTGGCGTACTGCTTGTCGGCGGTCACCGTGGTGATGATGTCGACGCCTTCGACCGCGTCCTGCCCCGTCGAGCAGATGGTGATGTCGAAGCCCTTTCCGGCAAGGTTGCGCGCGCATTTTTCCGAGGCCCGACGGTCGATGTCGTAGAGCCGCAGCCGGTCGATGCCGAGCAGCGCCTTGAAGGCGATGGCCTGGAACTCGGACTGGGCGCCGTTGCCGATGATGGCCATGGCGCGCGATCCCTTGGGCACCAGGTATTTGGCCGCGAGCGCGGAGGTGGCGGCGGTGCGCAGCGCCGTCAGGATCGTCATCTCGGTCAAAAGCATCGGATAGCCGGAGCCGACATCGGCGAGCACGCCGAAGGCGGTGACCGTCTGGCGGCCCTCGCGCATGTTCTTCGGGTGGCCGTTGACATATTTGAAGCCGTAGAGGCGGCCGTCGCTGGTCGGCATCAGCTCGATGACGCCGTCATGGCTGTGCGAGGCGATGCGCGGCGTCTTGTCGAACAGCTCCCAGCGGCGGAAATCCTCCTCGATATAGGCGGCGAGCTCGGTGAGGAAACGCTCGACGCCGATGGCGAGCACCAGCTTCATCATGCGGTCGACGCTGACGAAGGGAACGATGGCGAGGCGCGAAGGCTGGGTCATGGTCAGAGGCTTCCGGAATGGCTGCGGGTCGGGCGGTCCATGATGCGGCGGCCCATCAGGCTGGCGGTGAGGTCGACCATCAGCGTCGCCGTTCGGCCGCGCTCGTCGAGGAACGGGTTCAACTCGACCAGGTCGAGGCTGGAGACCAGGCCGCTGTCGGACAGCATCTCCATCACCAGATGCGCCTCGCGGAAGGTGGCGCCGCCGGGCACGGTGGTGCCGACGGCCGGGGCGATCGACGGGTCGAGGAAATCGACGTCGAGGCTGACATGCAAGAGCCCGTCTTCCTTTTCCACGCGGGCGAGGAAGGCGCGCAGCAGCGGTGCGATGCCGTGCTCGTCAATGGCGCGCATGTCGTGCACGGTCACGCCCGCCTCCTTCAGCGCGCGGCGCTCGGCCGGATCGACGCTGCGCAGGCCCATGGTGCAGACGCGGGCAGGATCGACCGCGGCGGGCAGATCCGGGAAATAGCCGTTGAAGCCGGGCCGGCCGCTGGCATAGGCGAGCGGCACGCCGTGCAGGTTGCCGCTGGTGGTGGTGTCGAGCGTGTGGAAATCCGGGTGCGCGTCGAGCCAAAGCACGAAGAGCGGCCGGCCGCGTTCGGCGGCGCGGCGCGCCACGCCGGATACCGTGCCGGCCGAGATCGAGTGGTCGCCGCCGAGAAAGATCGGCATGGCGTCTTTTGACGCCGTGTAGGCGGTCTCGGCGATCGCCGCCGTCCAGGCGGAAATCTCCGGCAGCGCCTTCAGCGCCAGATTGCCGTGGACGACAGCGCGCGCCTGAGCCGGCTGCACAGCGCCCCAGTCCTCGACCTCATGGCCGAGCTCCGACAGCACCGAGACAAGCCCGGCGGTGCGCAGCGCGCTCGGCCCCATCTCGCATCCCATCCTGCCCGCGCCGTCCTGCACCGGCGCGCCAACGATCCTGCAGCGCATGATTCTTTTAGCCCTTGCGATTGATTGTGCGATTGAACCATCGCCGCCTGGCGGTTTGAACAGGGAAAATTGGCATTTCGAAAAGGCTGATCTATCATATTGGACATTTGGTTTGATCGAAACGGACAATCATGGACGCGCTCGACGAAAGACTGGTGACTCTTCTGAGGCACGATGCGCGGCGCAGTGTCTCCGATCTCGCGGTCGATCTCGGCGTCTCGCGCGCCACGGTCAGGGCGCGCATGGAGCGGCTGGAAAAATCCGGCGAGATCATCGGCTACACGGTGGTGCTGCGCGCCGACGCGGTCGACCAGCGGATACGCGGCGTGATGATGATCGAGATCGAGGGCCATGCCGCCGATCGTGTGATCAGGGCGCTCGGCGGCTTCCCCGAAGTCTCGACCATCCACACCACCAATGGCCGCTGGGACCTTGTAGTCGAGCTCGGTACCGCCTCGCTGACCGATTTCGATGCCGTGCTGCGGCGGATACGGCTGATCCCGGGGATAACGGGGAGCGAGACGAGTCTGTTGCTGGCGACGCCGAGGACGACGAGGGCACGGCTGGGGTAGGTTTGGACGCCGCTCGGGCAGATGAAAATGCGCGAGGACCCGGTTGAAGCGAAGTGCTGATTGCGAACCACCGCGGCATTGCGCGAGCAGTTCAAGAGCTCCTGTTTTCGTCGGCGTTCAGCCGTGAAAGCAGCTTCAGGACCAATTCCCGCAGCCAGCTATGTGTAAGATGATTCGTGTTGCGCTTGTGCCAGATCATGCAGATAAGGGCTGGATTGATCGGCATGGGTGGAATGTAGATTGCCAGCCCCAGCCGCGGCGCCGTCTTGCGCGCGAGTTGCTCCGGTACGAGCGAGACCAGGTCGCTGTCCGATACGGCGTTACAGATTCCGCCGAAGACCGGCATCGTCATAACGACTCGCCGCTCGCGTCCGATCCGGGCGAGTGCCGCGTCGCCCATGGCCCTGAGATTGCCTTCGGGTGAGAACACGACATGGCCGAGATCGCAGAAGAGATCAATCGGCACGATATCACCTGGCTTCACTCCCGCCCGTTCCAGCCTTGGATGGGCTGCGCGCGCAATCATCACAAATCGGGAACGGAAGGCCGGCGTGTAATCGGTCCAGGTCGGGAAATCAGTCTTGGGAACAAGCGCGAGGTCGATGCCGTGCTTCTCGAGCGTCCCGACATAATTGTCGGGCACCAGGTCGACGAACTGTACCTGGATTTTCGGCGCCAGGCGGGAAAGCGTGTTGGCGAGAGGCGGCATCAGCAACTCGGCAAAGAAATCCGAGCCCGAAATCTTGAAGCTTTGCTCTGCTTCTGCGGGATCGAAGCTGTCGGGCCCGGCAAGCAGCGCTTCTAAATCGTCGAGGATTCGCCGCAGGGGAAGTTCGAGACTTTCGGCATACTCCGTCGGCACGATGCGCTGCCCTTCGCGCACGAATAGCGGATCGTCCAGGGCACGCCGGAGCCTGCCGAGCGCGGCAGAGATCGCCGGTTGCGACAGCCCGATGCGCGCTCCCGCCTTGACCGTGGACTGCTCCCGCACCAGCGCGTCTAGCACACGCAGGAGGTTCAGATCGAATGCCAGTAAATTCATGATGCGAATTTATTTCATAATCAAAATCGATTTCAATTATGAATCCCGTTCTGGCAAGCTTCCGTATCGGTCACGGTGACACGATTGAGGGGGCTTCGCATGACTGCAAACTCAGCGCATCACAGCGTCGAATGGCTTGGAACGAGTTACAGAATTCTCCTGCATGCCGAGCAGACAGGGTCGCGGATCGGCGTGTTCGAAAGCCTCGTTCAGCCCGGTTACGGCCCTCCCCGTCACATCCACAGTCGCGAAGACGAGACCTTTCACATCCTGTCGGGGGAAGTGGAATTCTGGGCGGATGGTCGGATGCGCAGCGAGGGTCCCGGTAGTGTCGTCTTCGTGCCGCGTGGAAGCGAGCACACATTTCGGGTTCTTGGCGATCTGCCCGCGAGGATGTTGACCATCGTGACCCCTGGCGGTTTCGAAGGTTTCTTTGCCGAGATGGCAGGACGTGGCTGCCGCATTCCCGAGGACATGGATGAGATCGCCACCGTCGGCGCCCGCTTCAACTTGACCTTCACCGGACCGCCGCTGGGCGTGGTTGAGGAATCGAGCAGGTAGACGGGAAGGGTGGGACCGGTTCAGCACTCGACGTGCAGGCCGGCCGAACCCAGCCACCAGGGTTGTTTCGCTTCCGGCAATCCCGTGGCGACCCGGGCCTTCCGTCTATTTGTGGAACCGGGCCATTATCTGCCCCAAAAACACGAAAGCCGCGGAATTCCACGGCTTTCGGTGAGGATACTTGGAGCGGGTGAGGCTGGCAACGGGCGAGGTCAGTCGATCGCTGCGGCGGCTCATCGCTGCGGACAACATGACGCAGAAGGAAAACGCCAAGGCTCCAACGCGATAGATTATTGGTCAGTCTGGGCTATCTTGGACAGTTTCTGGCCCGGCAAAGTCACAAGGGAGATGCATTGGCGACCAAGGCAACAGCAGTCTGCATCTTGGGGATGCACCGCAGCGGAACCTCCAGCGTTACCCGCGCCATTAGCCTATTGGGGTTTTATTTGGGTGGCGAAGCCAATTTAATGGGGCCCGGCGCGGACAATCCGGAAGGGTTCTGGGAGCATAGGGAAATCTGCGCCCTACAAGAGCGCCTGCTGGAGCAATTAAACCGCCGTTGGGATACGCCGTTGCCGCTGCCGGAAGGCTGGCATCAAACGGAAATGGTCCGACCTTTTCGGGAGGAACTAAAACAACTCATTGCAAGCAATTTTGCCGGGCATACATCTTGGGCGTGGAAAGACCCACGCTCCTGTTTGTTGATGCCATTGTGGCGCGACATACTGGCCGAATTGCACGTTGACTTGCGCTGCCTGTTTGTTGTGCGCAGCCCGATCGAAGTAACAAACTCACTTGCCAGACGTGACCCGATCTCGGTCGACCACGCCATGGGTGCCTGGTTCAATTATTGCATTACCGCGCTCAAGGACACGATTGACGTGCCGACGGCTTTCTTAAGCTATGACGGGTTTATGGCATCCTGGGAGACGGAATTGCGCCGCTGCGCCGACATCCTGGATCTTGACTGGCTCGATGACGAAAAAACGCTGCATGAAACCATGCGAGCGTTTATTCGCCCTGACCTCCGTCACAATAGGTCAACCTGGGCCGACTTGACCGATGTGCCCCCGCCTGCGCGCAAACTCTACGAGACCCTGGTCGCCGCCTGCGCTCAGACTGCGTCACAGGGAGATTGTTTCAAACGAGAAGTCAGCGACCTCGCTGCGGATTTTCACGCCTACGCGCGTTTCTTTGAATCTGACTTGCAAGGTCAGGCGCTGCCGTCACCCATTAACCGTACATTTTCCCGCTGGAGAAAATCCTTCCGCAAACGCTTTAGCCATTAATTAATACAAGAGCGTACCCCGATACTGGACTCGTGACGGGTCGCTAATCTGCCTTTAACGCCGTTTCCTGAATCGAAAGCAATTGCTCCGGCCAATCGTCGGGAAGTCGCTCAACGGCGACTTGAAGGCGGTTTATAAACGGCCGGCGAACAGCGACAAAGACCGCTTGTTCAGGCCGATCTCTGGCTTGCTGACTTAACGATTGAGATATCGGCCTCGCCACAAGCCTGTCCGGTGTGACACCGGGGCGTGCGATGCCCGGTCATATGGAGAGATGATTAGTGGTGCATTCCGTCAGACGGAAACCAATCTTTCTTGCGTCCCGCCAAGATATCGGTTCCAGATATGATCCGATAACTTCTGGCGATAGTCGGCCTGGGTGGAAAGCCCTTTGTATGATGCCCCACCGATGTGAAGGAGAGCCCCGTCGAAGGTCTGATAGTCCACCACGCGACCGTCGATGTTGATCGGAGTTCTGGTTTCAATCGCGAGGGCCACATCTTCGGGCAGCAGCTTCGAATAGAGAGGCGGCCAGTTGCCTCCACCGGTATCCATGCCGGTTTCCATGGTTGGCCGGAAATCTACCGTTCTGCCATCGAGAGTAGCGTATCGATAGAAGCAAAGTCCTGCCCAAAGGAACCAGCCCGGATCGTCGGCTGGCTGCGTGAAATAGTAGTTGCTCCCGGGGAAGCGTCGCCAGCCGTAAGCCGTCCTGTCCCCTAGCCGCTCCAGAAAGGAGAATGGCTCGGTAGGCAAACAGTCATGGTCGATGAAGCCAAATGTCTCAGGCTCAAGGTGCCGCACGATGTTGTAATAGACCCAATTCATCGCGATTCCGTGAGAACGGGCTGGATTGGCCTCAGGATTTCTGGGAAGGCCCAGATACGGAATGCCGCGCCTTGCGCAGATCTGTCGGTGTGCTTTGCGAGAAACGGCCGACGACGAGTTGTCAACAACAACCAACATCACGTCGGTCGAATAAGTAATCCATGCTTTGGTGAGCGCATCGACCACCCAAGGGGTATTGAACGCGACGGCAAAACAGAAGTCGGCCTTACCGGTGTCTGTCAATTCCCGAGCAAATGAATGCCCACTGTCAACATCCCGTCCTCGAAAACGACGATATGCCAAGAGGTCACGATACTGCAGCATCGCCCAAACTAGCCGACTTCTACGAATCGACCGCTCGATGTGCTTCAGGTTCATTACACGCACCTCGACATCGTTCCAGAGCCCACAGCACTCCCTATAGTATCGGAATAGGTGACACTAGACCTGTTGAGTCTGAGCGACCGCGCTCAGCGCCGTGACAAGAGCGTCGGTGATTCGCTTCGCCACCTGTCAGGGGTGGCGCTCATCCCATCGGGCGGCGGTGCAAAAGCGCGTGGCCCATGGATTCCTACCCTTGATGGGTCCAGAAGGCTTGGGCGAATCTCGCAATGACAATCGGTTATGCCAATGGCGGAAGCGCGTCAGCGCAAAGCGCTCGCCGCCTTGCGTCGCCGATGCTTGATCCCCGGAAGGGAAACTGGAGCGGGTGAGGCGATTCGAACGCCCGACCCCAACCTTGGCAAGGTTGTGCTCTACCCCTGAGCTACACCCGCTCGCGCGGCCTTGGGCCGCAAGCCGCGCCTATATGGCCGAAGAGCGCGCCGATTGCAACAGGGAAATGACGGTCTTTTTGGAGCTAGCTCTTCATGCATTGAAGGCTCGCTCCGAACGGGCGGATTTCCGTGGCCCACGCGGGCGATCTTGCCCCGAGGGTGCCGTTGGCCGTAAACGGCATGACACTTCCGGACGATGCGAGGACCCGATGCCGAAGACCGAAGCCGAGCTTTACGCCTTTCTTGCCGATCTCGGCATTTCCGTCTCGACGGTGCGCCACCCGCCACTGTTCACGGTCGCCGATTCGCAGGCGCTGCGCGGCGAGATCCCGGGCGGGCACACCAAGAACCTCTTCCTCAAGGACAAGAAGGACAATTTCTTTCTCGTCACCGTCGGCGAGGACGCGGAGGTCGATCTCAAGCAGATCCATCACCTGATCGGCGCCGCCGGCCGCGTTTCCTTCGGCAAGCCGGAAATGCTGATGGAGCTGCTCGGCGTCATCCCGGGCGCGGTCACCGTGTTCGGCCTGATCAACGACACGGCCGGACGGGTGAAGGTGTTTCTCGACCAGGCGTTGATGAGCCATGAGGTCATCAACGGCCATCCGCTGACCAACGAGGCGACGACGACCATCGCGGCGGCCGATCTCGTCAGATTCGTCGAGGCAACCGGCCACGATCCTGTTATCTTGAAAGTCTCATTATCTTGAAAGTCAGGGCTTGATCGCCACATGGAGGGCGAACCGAAATCCGACAATGACGCGCCGCGCCTTCATGCCGGCGGCGGCGCGACCGAAAGGGCGACGACATGAGTGACAACAATCCGTTCAGCGGCTCATTTGGCGGCAATGCCGGCCAGTACGCCCAATCCGTCCAGTATGGCGGGGCCGACCGTGCCAAGGTGTCGCTCGGCGAGGCGCCGGCGACGGCCGAGCTGATCAAGGATACCACGACCGCGACTTTCGCGGCCGACGTCATCCAGGAATCGCGCCGCCAGCCGGTGCTGGTCGACTTCTGGGCGCCCTGGTGCGGTCCCTGCAAGCAGTTGACGCCGCAGCTTGAAAAGGCGGTCAAGGCCGCCGGCGGCAAGGTCAAGCTGGTCAAGATGAACATCGACGACCATCCCTCGATCGCCGGCCAGCTCGGCATCCAGTCGATCCCCGCGGTCATCGCCTTCAAGGACGGCCAGCCGGTGGACGGCTTCATGGGCGCCATTCCCGAAAGCCAGATCACGCAGTTCATCCAGAAGGTCGGCGGCAAGGGCGGCGGCGGCGCGCCGCAAATTACCGACGCGCTGGCAGCGGCCGGCGAGGCGCGCGAGGCCGGCGACGTCCAGACTGCGGCCGACATCTATGACGCCATCCTCGAACAGGCGCCCGAAACCGTCGAGGCGATCGCGGGTCTGGGCGAGATCTTGTTTGAGGCCGGCGATGCTCCAGGCGCCGAGGCGGTGCTTGCGAAGGCGCCGGAGGACAAGAAGGACGCGCCGGCGCTTGCGGCGCTGCGCGCCAAGATGACGCTTGCGGCGGAAGCGGCCGCGCTCGGCAATCCGGCCGAGTTCGAGCGCCGGCTCGCCGCCAATCCGAACGATCATCAGGCGCGCTTCGACCTGGCGATGGTGCAGAATGCGCGCGGCGAGAAGACGCAGGCCGCCGACAACCTTCTGGCGATCGTCAAGGCCGACCGGACATGGAACGACGACGGCGCCCGGGCGCAGCTCCTGAAGTTCTTCGAGGCATGGGGGATGACCGACGAGGCGACGCTTGCCGCGCGGCGCAAGCTGTCGTCGCTGCTGTTCTCCTGAGCCTTTGCCGGCTCTCTTGCTGGCCCCTGCCAGGTAAGGGGGCTTGCGGCGGGCGGCAACTGCGCCAAATAGGGCAGTGGCTCGCCCTGTCGATGGGTTGGATAGACCGGGCTGCGTCAGAGAAGATCGCAGGTTTGACACGCTGGCCGGCGACGCTTTTGGAGGGTTGAGGTGCAGGTCGGAAACGCCCGCTATCGGCTCGCGAGGGATCTGCCATCGGCGATCCCGGTGTTTCCGCTCGCGGGCGCCCTGCTCTTGCCGGGCGGCCGCATGCCGCTCAACATCTTCGAGCCGCGCTACCTGCAGATGATCGATGAGGCGATGGCCGGGGCCCGGCTGATCGGCATGATCCAGCCCAGCCTTGACGGCGCGCTGCGCGACGACGGCGAGCCGGAACTCTGCAGCGTCGGCTGCGCCGGGCGCATCATCTCGCTCGCCGAGACCGGCGACGGGCGCTACCTGATTTCGCTGCAGGGCGTCTGCCGCTTCCGGGTCACGCAGGAGCTGGCGGTGAAGACACCGTTCCGGCAGTGCCGGATCGCGCCGTTCCTCGCCGATCTCGAGGAGGACCAGGCCGCCGCCGAGGTCGACCGGCCGGCGCTGCTCAAGGCGTTCCGCGCCTATCTGCAGGCCAATGATCTCGAAGCCGACTGGGAAAGCGTCAGCCGCGCCGAGAACGCCATGCTGGTCAATGCGCTGTCGATGATGGCGCCCTATGGGCCGGCCGAGAAGCAGGCGCTGCTCGAAGCGGCGGACCTGAAGACGCGCGCCGAGACGCTGATCGCCATCACCGAGATAACGCTGGCGCGCGAGGATGAGGATTTTGGCTCGAGCATCCAGTAGGGACGGCTGGAGCGAGGGAGAGTGGCATGGCGGATGGACGTGACGGGCGGAAGGCCACGGTCGACCCAAAACTGCTGGAGCTGCTCGCCTGCCCGCTGACCAAGGGGCCGCTGAGCTGGGATCCGGACCGCAGCGAGCTGATCTCGCGGGTGGCGAAGCTTGCCTATCCGGTGCGCGACGGCATTCCGATCATGCTGCCGTCGGAAGCGCGCACGATCTCGGCCGACGATATGCTGACGCCGCCGCCGCCGCGGCTGAGCGGGCCGTCGTGAATGTCTTCCGCTGACGGACGCTTCCAGAAGGACGCCGCAAGCCTTCGAGATTGGCAAAGGTGTCTGTGATTACACAACGCCGCTGCAGCGGAGCAAACGCTGGCGGGACAGTACCCCCCTCTGCCCTGCCGGGCATCTCCCCCGCAAGGGGGGAGATTGGCAGCCTGGGCGCCGCGCCCTTCTTTCGACGTCGACAATTGGCGAAAGCCGCGCAACATGCGATCTCCCCCCCTTGCGGGGGAGATGTCCGGTAGGACAGAGGGGGGTGTGAAGGAACGCGGCGGGTGACGAAGACCTCTGTGCCTCACTGAAAATTCCGTCCCCTCGGCATGACCTGCTGTGCGGTATCCGACAGCGCGGCGATGTCCTGGCGGACCGGCAGGCCGCGGCTGGCGGAGTGCTGCGTTCCATCCGGCCGGGCATCGCCAACCGGCTGATGCTCGATGGTGGGCGCCTGCAGCAGCACGCTCAGCCAGGAGGTCAGGTCCTCGATCCTGTCGGCGACGATGTGGATGACGTCCGATTCATGCTGCAGCTTGCCGGTGACGCGGATGAAGCGCGCGCCCATGACGATAGAGCGGAAGCGGTCGAAGACGCGCGGCCAGATGATGACGTTGGCGATCGACTTTTCATCCTCGAGCGTGAGGAAGATCGCATTGCCCTTGCCGGGGCGCTGGCGCACCAGGACCAGGCCGGCGACGGAGACGCGGCGGCCGTCGCGCACCGACGGCAGGCGGGCATTGGGCGTGATGCCGGCGCGGTCGAGCCGCTCGCGCAGGAAGGCGACGGGGTGCTCCTTCAGCGACAGGCCGAGCGCACGGTAGTCGTGGACGACATGCTCGCCGAGCGGCATTTTCGGCAGCTTCGTTTCCGGCTCCAGCTCACGCAGGCGGAGCGTGGGCTGGTCGAACAGCGGCAGCTTTTCGGCGGCGCTCCTGCCGTCGAGCGCGCGCACTTCCCAGAGCGCGGCGCGGCGGTCGAGGCCGAGTGAGCGGAAGGCGTCGGCCTCGGCCAGCTTTTCGATCTCGCCGACATCGAGGCCTGACCGCAACCAGAGATCCCTGACCGATCGATAGCCATTGCCGCGCCGGGCGACGGCGGCATCCATCCGCTCCTCGGAGAGGCCCTTGATCTGGCGGAAGCCAAGCCTGACCGCATGAGCCGCCTCGATGACGCCGCGCATCGAGGCATGACGTTCGAGGATGCGGGACGGATCGAAGGCGGCTTGTTCCAGCGTGCAGTCCCAGACGGAGTGGTTGACGTCGACCTCGCGCACCTCGACGCCATGGTCGCGCGCGTCGCGCACGAGCTGGGCCGGCTGATAGAAACCCATCGGCTGCGCGTTCAGGATCGCGGCGCAGAAGACGTCGGGATAGAAGGTCTTGAACCAGCAGGAGGCGTAGACCAGCAACGCGAAGGACGCGGCATGGCTTTCGGGAAAGCCGTATTCGCCAAAGCCTTCGATCTGCTTGAAACAGCGCTCGGCGAACTCCTTCTCGTAGCCCTTGGCGACCATGCCGTCGATCATCCGCTGGCGGTAGTTACCGATCGTGCCGGTGCGCTTGAAGGTGGCCATGGCGCGGCGCAATTCGTCGGCCTCGCCCGGCCTGAAGCCGCCGGCGACGATGGCGATCTTCATCGCCTGTTCCTGGAACAGCGGCACGCCAAGCGTCTTGCCGAGGATCTCTTCCAGCTCGGGCTTCGGGTATTCGGGCTTCTCCTTGCCTTGCCGACGGCGCAGATAAGGATGCACCATGTCGCCCTGGATCGGGCCGGGCCGAACGATCGCCACTTCGATGACGAGATCGTAGAAATTCTGCGGCCTCAGCCGCGGCAGCATCGACATCTGGGCGCGCGACTCGATCTGGAAGACGCCCAGCGTGTCGGCCCGGCAGATCATGGCGTAGACGCGGACGTCCTCCGGTGGCAACGAGTTCAGATCATAGGGACGGCCGTATTCATCGCGCGCTTCCGGATAATGCCGCGTCAGCAAGGTCAGGGCGCGTTTCAGGCAAGTCAGCATGCCGAGCGCCAGCACATCCACCTTGAGGATCTTCACCGCGTCGAGGTCGTCCTTGTCCCATTCGACCATCTTGCGCTCGTCCATCGCCGTCTTGACGATGGGCACGACCTCGTCGAGCCGGTCGCGGGTGATGACGAAGCCGCCGACATGCTGCGAGAGGTGGCGGGGAAAGCCCATGATCTCGTTGGCGCGTTCCAGCACTTGGCTGGACAGCGGGTCGGCGCGGTCGAGGCCGCCGGCATCGGTCTCCCTTTCGCCGAGCTCCGAGGTCGACCAGCCCCAGATGGTGCTCGACAGAGCGCTGCGGACGTCTTCGGAGAGGCCCATGGCTTTCGCCACTTCGCGCAAGGCGGAACGGCCGCGATAGCTGATGACGGCGGCGGCTAAAGCGGTGCGCTTGGCGCTGTATTTCTGGTAGATATAGGCGATAACCTCGTCGCGCCTTTCATGCTCGAAGTCGACGTCGATGTCGGGCGGCTCGTTGCGCTCCTCGGAGATGAAGCGCTCGAAGAGCGCGTCGATCCGGTCGGGGCCGACTTCGGTGATGCCGATGCAGAAGCAGATGACCGAATTGGCGGCCGAACCGCGCCCCTGGCAAAGGATGCTCTGGCTGCGGGCGAACTTCACGATGTCGTGGACGGTCAGGAAATAGCGCGCGTAGTTCAGCCGCTCGATGAGCGCGAGCTCTTCCTCGATGCGCCGCGTGACATGGGCGGGAACACCGGCCGGGTATCGGACGGCAGCCCCTTCCCGCGCCAGCCGCTCGAGCTCGGCCTGCGGCCCGAGGCCGGATTCGGTCGGCTCGTCCGGATAATTATATTCGAGGTCGCTGAGCGAGAATGTGAGCTCGTCGGCGAAGCGCAGCGTTTCAGCCAGCGCCTGCGGGTGCCGGCGGAACAGACGCGCCATTTCCAGCGGCGGCTTCAGATGGCGCTCGGCATTCACCGTCAGCTCCAGTCCGACCTCGGAAACCGGCGTGTTGAGGCGGATCGCGGTGAGCACGTCCTGCAGCGGCCGGCGGTCGGCGGCATGATAGAGTACGTCATTGGTCGCCATCAGCGGAACCCGCGCATGATCGGCCATCGCCGCCGCCTGCTCGATGCGGAAGCGGTCATTGCCGCCATAATCCGGCGCCACGGCCAGCCGGAGCGCCGCGCCGAAGCGATCCTTAAGCCGGCTAATGAGCGACAGATCGTTTTCCGCGCTAGCCGACAGACTGGGCAGGACCGCCAGCGACATCCGATCGCCCCATTCGAGCAGGTCGCTCAATTCAAGCAGCGTCGCGCCCTTCTCGTTCTCGTCGCGCAGATTGGCCTGGGTCAGCATGCGGCAAAGGTGGCCCCAGCCCTTGCGGTCGCAGGGGTAGGCGAGGACGTCCGGCGTGCCGTCGCGAAAAACCAGGCGGCAGCCGGGGTGATAGGCCAGCTTCTCGACCTTGGCCTGCTGCCAGGCCCGCACGACGCCGGCAACCGTGTTCCTGTCGGCAAGCCCGATCGAGGCAAAGCCGTAGAATTTCGCCGTGACCACCAGCTCCTCGGGCTTGGAGGCGCCGCGCAGGAAGGAGAAATTCGACTGGATGCCGAACTCGGCATAGGGGATGGCGGTCAGCGCATTCATGCGAACACCCCGTGCATGAACCAGCGCGGCGAGGCTTGCGAGGCGCCGTAGAGGCCCTGGCGGTAGAGCCAGTAGCGACGCCCTTCGCTGTCCTCGATGCGGTAATAGTCGCGGGTCGGCGCTTCCTCCTCGCCGGGCAGTTTTCGCCACCATTCGGCGGCGATGCGCTCCGGCCCTTCGGCGCGGGCGACACGGTAAAGCGCGCGCCGCCAGCGGAAATTCATCGGCGGGCCCTCGGGCATTTCGGTCGCCGGCACCTCGATCGGCTCGGGTGAGCGGAACAGCCGCACCGGCCGCTCCGGCGGATAGATGGTCATCGGCGGCGCCGAGCGGCCGGTCGCTGGCATGCGCCTTTGCGGCGCTTCCGCGAAAGGAACCGTGGTCACGGCGCGCTCCGGCAGATGGCTTTCGACGACCACCGGCTTCAGCACGGTGGCGTCGCCGAGGCGGGCGCGGATGCGGTCGGCGAACAAAGCGATGTCGGCATCGTCGTCGACCGTTTCCCCGGTAAGGTCGCCCTGCAGCATGTCGAAGGCGGCAACCGAAAGCACGGAGAGCCGCACGAGGTCGAAGCCGAAGCCGGCGTCGATGTCCTGTTCAAGCGCTGCGAGCCTTTCGTGGAAGAGCCGCCTGATCAGCGTCGGCTCGCGCAGCGGGCGCGAGGTGCCGACTGTGACGCGGCTGACGGCGCCGTCGACGCGGAAGAGGAGAAGGGCGAGCGCCCTGGCGCCCTCGCCGCGGCGTTCGAGGTCGGTTTTCAAGGCGACGGCAAGCCGGCTCACCAGCCGCTCGATGTCGTCGGTGAGCACGACCGGTTCGGCAAGATGGCGCTCGACCGAGAGTGGCGCCACCGGCAGGCGCGGCGACACGGCCTCGTCGAGCCGGCCGAGCGCCTGGTCGAGGCGCAGAAGCAAGGTGGCGCCGAAGCGGCGGGCGAGCGGCGCGCGGGGCGCGGCCATCACGGCGCCCGCCGTGCGCAGGCCGACGCTTTCGAGGCTGATGCGGGTTTCCGGCGCGATGCGCAGC
>NZ_RZSL01001010.1:0-1335 GCF_003997355.1 Mesorhizobium sp. M1E.F.Ca.ET.041.01.1.1
GTCCATGTATTTGCATTTTATGCAATTGTCGGTCACGACATAGGTCATCGCAGGCTCCGGGACGTCCCGTATTTGCTGGGCTTTTTTGGTGAGGTAACGCCTTTGCCCGTCGCTTGCAAGGGCAGGGCTTGCTGCCTCAGCCGGCGTCGCGGAACAGAATTCCGGCCGTTTGCCGCGACGAGGTTCGGTTGTGTCTTCAGTCCTCGCCGAGCAGGCGGTCGGTTTGCCGGCGTTCCCGCTTGGTCGGGCGGCCGCTGCCGGCCTCGCGCAAAGCCGGAATGGCGTCGGGAACGGCCTCGCCCTTCGGTGTCGGGAGCGGAGACATGTCCTCGTAAAGTAGGCGCGCTTCCTCGGCCGGGCCACGCCGGGTTCCGGGGTTGAGGACTTTCCAGACCATGATACGGCGGTCGAGCGTAATGGTCAGCACATCGCCGGCCTTGACCAGATCCGAGGCCTGCGCTGCTTTGTCGCGATTGATGCGGACCCGTCCGGCAACGACGAGCTTGGCCGCCAGCGACCGCGATTTCACCGCTCGCGAGAAGAACAGCCATTTGTCGATGCGCTGGCGGCCTTCTCCAACCATCGGAATCGGCCGAGGCTATTTCTTAAGCTGGTCGCGCAAGGCGGCGAGCTTGGCGAAAGGGGAATCCGGGTCGAAGCGCTGCGGGCGCTCCTCGCGCGGCTTGCTCTGGAAGGCAGGCTTGCCGGCGTTGCCCTTACCGCCCTGCCTGTCGCCTTTCCAGTCCGGTCGGCCCTCGCGGCGGTCGGGACGCTCGCCCTGCGGCCTGCCGTCCCGCTTCTCGCCGGTTTCGCGCCGATCGCCGGTTTCCGGCCGCGGCTTGAACTTCGAGCGGTCGAAGCGCGGCTTGCCGGCGCCGTCGCGTTGGTCGCGGCGGCCCTCATGCGCCGGCCGATCGCCGGGCTGGCCGGCTGCGGCGCCCGCCTGGCCGCGCGGGCGATTATCCCGGCGGTTGTCGTGGCGATGACGCGGGCGCTGATGATCGAAGCGCGCCTGCCGCCACAGCAGGATCGGCTTCGGTTCTTCCTGCTCGGCGGAGGCTTCGCCGGCGGCGGCGCTACCCTCCCCCTCGTGGGGAGGGTCGGCGCGCAGCGCCGGGGCGGGGGGAGCGCCGGCGCCGTCAGCACTATCTGCATCGCCGGCGCTTTCACCCCCACCCGCGTCGCTTCGCGCCGCGACCTCCCCCATCGAGGGGGAGGTGGGAGCCTCAGCCGCCATCGGCTCTGTCGCGGTTACGGCTTCTTCGACAGTCTCGGTTTGAGGCTGCTCTTCCGACACCGGCTCTACGCCAATCTCTGCGGCGGGCTCTGTCCCGG
>NZ_RZSL01001011.1:0-1332 GCF_003997355.1 Mesorhizobium sp. M1E.F.Ca.ET.041.01.1.1
GGGGTGATTGGCCAATCTCCCCTCTTGAGGGGGAGATGTCGCCGAAGGCGACAGAGGGGGTCGTCTCACGTAGAGTGCCTGCGCCTTCCGCGACGACAGAGGGCGTCGGCGTTCTACGCGCAGCGACCCCTCTGCCCTGCCGGGCATCTCCCCTCAAGGGGGAGATTAGCAGCTTCTACCCCCTCGACCGCAGCGCGTCGTTCAATCCCCACATGTCCTTTTCCTCGGGCGCCGTTTCCAGGTTCAGCACCGGAACTTGCCTGCGCAGATGGTCGTGGTGGGTGCGCACCCCATACTCGAGGTCCGAGAGATAAAAGCCCTCGAAGGCTTCCGACAGCATGGATTCGTTCGACCACACCGAAAGCTGCACGTCCTCGTTCATCGTGTCGCGGTCGATGCGGTAGGCGAGGTAACGCGCCGCCGCCTGCTCCCTGGTCTCGTCCGGATAGCGATAGACCGCGCCGCGCAGCAGCGTCTCGCCGGTTGACAGCGGGAACTCCTGATAGAACTGCACCGATTCCGGCATGATCGACAGCGCATTGTTGGGGAAGATGCCGTAATAGATCCAGGCCCGGCGCAGGTGCTCCGGCAAGTGCGCCGGCTCGGGCGCGATCTTGATGTACTGGCCGACGCTCCAGCGCCGTCCGGCATGCGGGTTGTAGGTGGCGAAGGACCGCGACACGCCATTGACGAAGGGTTCGTCGAAATAGGTCGCGCCATAGAGGTCCTGCAGCGCCGGATGCGCCATGGCGACGTGGTAGCCTTCATTGTCGACGTCGCGCACCGACTTCCAGTTGACCGGCGATTTCTGCGTCCAGATTCCCCAGGACGGCACCATGTCGGCAACGCGGTAGTGAGCGATCTCCGCCTCGATCGGCTTCAAGAGCTCGGCTACCGAAGGCTGCGGGCCACCCTTGCGGAAACGAATGAAGATGAAGCCCATCCAGATTTCGAGGTCGAGCGGCATCAGGCCGAACTCGGTCTTGTCGAGCTCGGGGAAAGAGCGCGGGCGTGCCGCGCCGCGCAGCGTGCCGTCGAGATTATAGACCCAGCCGTGGAACGGGCAGACCAACGCGTTCTTGCAGGTGCCCCGGCTGTCGGCGACGACGCGACTGCCGCGATGACGGCACATGTTGTTGAAGGCACGCACGACGCCGTCCTTGCCGCGCACGATCAGCGCGCGCTCGCCGATAACGTCCATGGTCAGATAATCGCCTGCATTCGGCACGTCGGAGACGTGGCCGGCGATCTGCCAGTGATTGCGGAAGACGTATTCCTTCTCGAGTTCGAGAAGCGCGTTGGAATGATAACTCCACCCCGGCAAGCCCCGCC
>NZ_RZSL01001012.1:0-1329 GCF_003997355.1 Mesorhizobium sp. M1E.F.Ca.ET.041.01.1.1
GATGTGGGTGGATTGAGGCCGGCCGCCGGCCAATCTTAGTCGCCGGCCTTTGCCAGATCCGCCAGCGCCTCTCCGGTCAGCCGGAAGAACTGCTTCTCCGACTGCCTTATGCCGCCAAGGCTGTCGTAGAAGGTGAGCAGCCGCTGGTTCTCGCGGTCCGCCGTCCAGTCGACGCGGCCATGGCCGCGCTCAAGGGCGGGTGCGCGCCAGAGCCTGCATCAGTAGGCGTCCAGCGCCGCTGGCTCGACTGGCTTCCGAAACGAACAGCTCCTTGAGAAAGAAGCCGCCTCGCAGGCCCGGCCCCGGATAAATCGTCGAGAAGATTGCGAAACCGACGATCGTGTCCGTTTCCGCGACAAGGATCTCCACGCCTGCCGGCAGGCCAGCGAGATCGGCAATGATTGTCTCGAACGATGGGCACGGCACATGATAGTGCCGCTGCATCTCCACGAAAAGCTGTGCCAACCCCGCATTGTCGGCGACGACATGTGGCCGCACTGCAAGTGGAGCCGTCACGGTTTCGCACTCGACTGCCATCCGGTCACTGTCTCGAAGAAAATGGTCGCGATTGGCCGCTCAGGCCGAGGCACGCGCCTCGGCAAGCGCCTTGAGATCGGCCGGCTTCAGTTCGACGGACTCGCCGCAGCCGCAAGCCGAGCTCTGGTTCGGGTTCTTGAAGGTGAAGCCGGTGCGCAGCGTCGTCTGCTCGAAATCCATCTCGGTGCCGAGCAGGAAGAGAGCGGCCTCAGGCGCGACATAGACATGCGCGCCGTCGCGCTCGACATGGTCATCCTTGGCGCTCGGCTCGGTGACCAGGTCGATCGTGTATTCCATGCCGGCGCAGCCGCCTTTCTTGATGCCGAGGCGAATGCCATGCGCATTCTCGCGCGTGGCGACGATCTCGCGCACGCGGTCGGCGGCCTTGTCGGTCATCGTGATGACGGCGAAGCGTCCCATGTCATTCTCCACGTTCGCGCGGGTTCAAGGCCCGCGGAATGAGTCTGTCCTTAAGATGGTGAAATTTCACCTCTGCTGCAAGCCAACCAGTCTTTGTCGGGTTGTCGCTTAATACCACCCGACCGCGACCTGCGCTTCTTCCGACATGCGGTCCGGCGTCCACGGCGGGTCGAACACCATGTTGACTTCGACGCCTGAAACGCCCTCGACGGCGCCGACGGCGTTCTCGACCCAGCCCGGCATTTCGCCGGCCACCGGGCAGCCCGGCGCGGTCAGCGTCATGTCGATCTTGACCGAGCGGTCGTCCTCGATTTCGATCTTGTAGACGAGGCCGAGCTCATAGATGTCGGCGGGGATTTCCGGATCGTAGAC
>NZ_RZSL01001013.1:0-1329 GCF_003997355.1 Mesorhizobium sp. M1E.F.Ca.ET.041.01.1.1
CCTCTTATCCGCAACGCCCTCGCAGTGAGCGAGGCCGCCGCGAAGCTGCCCGCGGCTTGCGAGATCCCGTGCGATGGAGACGCAAGCGGCGTCTCGCCCGCATGCAGGCTATCCGGCCCGAATTCGCCGGCGAGTTCACCGAAGGCGAAAGCGCGGCACTCTACATTGTCATGTCCGACTGCCGGCAGCACGGCAACTGCGACCGATCGGTAAAGGAAATCGGCGATCGCGCCGGCGTCGGGCCGACAACGGTGCGCAATGCGCTGCGCAAAGCCGGCACGCTCGGCTTGCTGCGCGTCACCGAGCGCAGGCAATGGCGAGCCAGGAACCTCACCAATCACATTGTTGTCGTGCATCGGCGTCAGATCGCCTGGATTGCGAAATTTCGGCCCAATCTCGGCCTTAAATTTTATCCGACTGCCTTCAAAAAAGCGGCGTCCACAGGAAGCTCCCGCAATAAATATAGCAAAAGACCGTTTAACAGCCGATCCGACTGGGCGCCGCAGGGGTCGAAGCCATTCCCCAGTCACGAATCGCCGACCGGTTGACGCCCTAGCCGCCAATCACGCTTGCCGCGGAACCCTAAAGGCTGCACGAGGGCTGTTTTTGAAGCAGCCTTGGGGATCGGTCGCCAAATCAGGCCGGTTGGTGCTGGCTGTCGGGTTCCTGAAACAGGAAGGTTGCCGGATCGCGGCCGAGCGCCTCGCCGACGGCGGCGATCGTGTCGACACTGATATTGCCGCTCGCGCGCTCGAGCTTGGTGAAAGTGATCTCCGACACACCCAGCAGCTCCGCCATTTGATAGCGGACCAGGTTGCGGCGCTTACGCTCGCTGTCGATGATGGCGGCGAGGCGCGCGCGGATCGATTTTTCGGTGAGCTCGTGCGCCCAGGATTCCACCGCTGCGCCGCCGACCAGAAGTGTCGCGATCGACACCTGCAGTGCCTGGGCCATCTGTTCGACCGTGCGCAGGGTCACGTTGTTTCGTTTTCTCATGGTGCGGATGTAGGTGCGGTATGCCAGCCCTTGACCAGGCGATGTCCTGAACAGTTCCGCCATGTGTTGATGGCGAAGCTCTCGCTTACGGCGCTCGGCTTCGAGGAACCACGCGATATTGTCCCGAAGCGGGTTGTTCACCTCGCCCGCTTCGTTTGGCAGCATGAATCTATGTATTCGCACGAACCCGCCTGTTCGGTCTGCCCTTTTCCCTGAGCAAAATCCACAGTAAAGTATCAAAAACCTTCAGAGGAAAAGAGCCCGCACCATGCTGAAATACCTCGTTGTGGGCGCTGCCGCGATCGCCGGCGCCGCGTCTGTTCCGTCCCAAAC
>NZ_RZSL01001014.1:0-1321 GCF_003997355.1 Mesorhizobium sp. M1E.F.Ca.ET.041.01.1.1
GAGGAAGTGGACGTAGCAGCGCTGCCAGGCGGCTTCGGGGATCACCTCGCCGATTGCCGCGACGAGGCCGGCATGGTCGTCGGACACGACCAGCTCGACGCTCTTGAGGCCGCGCGCCTTCAGCGCCACGAGAAAGTCCTTCCAGGCCGAACGGCTCTCGCGATTGGCCATCTCCACAGCCAGGATCTGACGCCGCCCGTCCACGCCGACCGCGATCAGCACCGCCTGGCTCATGACTATGCCGGCTTCGCGCACCTTCTCGTAGCGGGCGTCGAGGATGAGATAGGCAAACGGCTCCTGAAGCGGCCGCTCGGCAACGCTTCCAGGCTCTCGTCCAGGCGTTTGTTGATGGCCGAGATCGACGAGGCCGAGAAGGCATGGCCGCACAGCTCCTCGGTTATCGCCTTCACCTTGCGGGTCGACGCGCCCTGCACATACATCTCCGCCAGCCGCCACCCAGGCGCGCTCCGAACGCTGGTAACGCTCGAACAGCTCGGTGGAGAAGCGACCCTGCCCGTCCTACGAAACCCGCAGCTCGAGCTTGCCGACCCGGGTGACAAGCGTGCGGCCATAGTAACCCGAGCGGTAGCCGAGCCGCTCCGGCGATCAAGGATCCGGTGTCCCTCCCGCCATTCTCACGACGTTTTTTGGGAGGCTTCGCGAGCGCGACTTGGAGACGATCGCCTCGGCGGCATCCGCCTGAAAGTCGGGATGATGGTGACCATACGTCTGGATCAGTATCTCGACGGTCATCCCGAGAAAGCCGCCAGCCGCCCAGGGATCAGAGCCCTGTTGCATTAGCCAGGTAGCCGCCGTGTGGCGGAATATATGCGGCGTCACGTCCGTGCGGAACACACGCTTGATGCTGCCGTCCGGAGTTACAACATCGTCGTACCAGCCGAGCCCGGCAGCCTCGACCACTGAGCGGAAAGCTTTCTTAATCGATTGGACTGGCTTGCCGTTCCACTCCACGACGTAGTCGTGGGCGATCATTCGGCCGATGTTTGCGCTTTTGCCGCGCCCCTTGGTCTTGATCTCCAGCGGCGTGACCGCCCATCGCCGTAGATGGGCAAGCAGGCGATCGGGCAGGCGCACCGGCGGCTGGCGCTTTTTCGTCTCGAGGCGACCAGCTGCGCGACGATAGAACACGCCGCGTTCGAGGTCGACATGGCCTACTCGATCGGTCGGACGGATGGCGGCACCGCAGATCGCGGCCGAACGAGTGCCGGTATACAGCGCAACGAGGATAAAGCGCGCGACGTGGCGCCCTGTGCGGCGGTCGCGCGCTTTATCCTCGTTGCGCTGTATACCGGCACTCGTT
>NZ_RZSL01001015.1:0-1319 GCF_003997355.1 Mesorhizobium sp. M1E.F.Ca.ET.041.01.1.1
AACTTGCTGCTGTTCGGTCCGCCCGGCGGCGGAAAGAGCCATCTCGCCTCCGCCATCGGGCTCGCGCTCATCGAGAACGGATGGCGGGTCATGTTCACCCGCACCACCGACCTCGTCCAGAAGCTGCAGGTCGCACGCCGCGAACTCGGCCTTGAAGCCGCCATCAACCGGCTCGACCGCTTCCACCTGTTGGTCCTTGACGACCTCGCCTACGTCACCAAGGACCAGGCCGAGACCAGCGTGCTGTTCGAGCTCATCAGCGCCCGCTATGAACGACGCTCCATGCTCATCACCGCCAACCAGCCCTTCGGCGAATGGGGCAAGGTCTTCCCGGATCCCGCCATGACTCTCGCCGCTGTTGACCGCCTCGTCCATCACGCGACAATCTTCGAGATGAATGTGGAGAGCTATCGGCGGCGCGAAGCGATCGAGCGAAAGCGCGGACCGGGCCGGCCGGCGTCATATGCGACACCCGCGAACGTCGCGCCTGATTGACGCGCCGCGACAATCAAACCGACAAACCTCTTGCGCGCGACAATCAATGCCGCGATCATCATCACCGCCGCGACACTAGATTCTCATCCAGATTGACGCGCTCCTCTCTCCCGGTTTGTCGCGCTACATGGGGCTATTATGGGACGGCTGAGCATGGCGACAAGGAAAGAACTGACGACGGCGGTTTCAGAGCGCTATCGTGCTTCGACGCGAGCCGAGAAGGCGAGAATTTTGGATGAATTCGTCGTCATCACGGGCTTTCACCGCAAGCACGCGATGCGGCTGCTACGACGCCGTGAGGGGCCGGTTGCAGGCTGGCGAGCGCGGCCGCGGATTTATGGTGAAGCGGAACGCAATGCGCTCATATTGCTCTGGGAGGCGTCTGATCGCATCTGCGGTAAGAGGCTGGAAGCGCGTTACTGCCCATCCTTCTCGAGGCGGATGGAACGGCACGGTCATTTTGACTTAGCGCCGGAAATCCGGGGCAAATTGCTGGCGATGAGCGCGGCCACGATGACAGGAGCTGGGACCGATCCGAGAACGCATGGGACGTCCCCGACGACGGCCCGCGGCGCATGCCCTGCGACGGAGCATTCCCGTTAGAACGTCGGCGGATTGGACGATCCAGCGCCAGGCTTCGTTGAGGCGGACCTCGGGGCCCATAGCGGCCCTTCGGCTCGCGGCAGCTTCATCCAAACCCTCGTGCTCACCGACATCGCGACCGGCTGGAATGTGCGCCGCTGCTGGTTCGCAAACAGACGCTGTTGAGCTCGGTGCTCACAGAATTGCGCAAGCAACTGCCCTTCGCGCTTCTCGGTCTGGAT
>NZ_RZSL01001016.1:0-1318 GCF_003997355.1 Mesorhizobium sp. M1E.F.Ca.ET.041.01.1.1
GGGGAAGAAGGTCGGCGAAGCCGTTGCAGGCAAAACGCCGGACCGGCGTCAGACCAATCTTAAGAAAGGCCGTTCAGGGAAGGTCCGGGCATCCGTTCCAGAAGAACGATACTGGAGATATCGGAATGTCCGCCATGCATCCGGCACAAGCGGCACGATCGATGCCCCCACGAAACCAGAGGCACGAGGTCTAGGCCCTGTCCGGTCCCCGCTCAAACGGCCGCACATGATCCCGCCACGCCGCCAAAGGTTCAGGCGATGAGAGCAGTTTAGATGACGACGATTAACCCCGCAAAAGGGGTGGTTCCGGGGGTCTGATAGGCTCGGGGCGGAATTGCCGCGCGCTTACGTCGTGACGGTCCGACGCGTGCGCCTTCGATCATGCACAGTGCGGCGACGAGCTTGGTGGCCACAGCGGTGATCATGACCTTCCTGAAGCGACCGCGCCGCACCCATAACCGCAATGAATCGGTCGAGCCGGTTGGATTCGAAGAACTCGTTAGACGCCGCTTGCAAGCCAAGTGAGACTGCGGCCATGGAAAACGAAGAGGCAGGGTCCGTTCATCTTCGACGCATCGACCCATCGCAGAACATGCGGCGGTTTTATATGGTTGCGATCCAACCGACCTTGTTCGGAGGAGCAGCCGTCATTCGCAACTGGGGCCGCATCGGGACCAGCGGCAAGTCGATGATGGAAACCTTCGATAGCCAAGACAGTGCGGCCACCGCATCAATGAAGCTACAGCGTGCCAAGCGCCGACGCGGATATCGCGACTGTGATCCGGACTAGCGGCTGGCGACATCGCGCAAAAGATCGCAGGCCCGAAAGGCCAACTCGATGCCTAGGCGGCCAGCCGCTCCCTGTTTTCCGGAATTACCGGCGATGATGGAGAGTCTTCCGCTCTTGTCCGCGATCGGTGATGCCCCAAGCTTAGCTACAACCCAACCTGTCCCTACGCGCGCCGCTTTTGCAGGCGGCGATCCACTGCATGGCGGAGATTGGATCTTCTAGGATGGCGACCTGCCTGGCGAAATCGATAAAAGCATGGTGTGCGGCGCTTAACTGTTTGTGCCCATCCTCTGCGTCATAGCAGGCCTGAAGGGCGGTCTGGTGGATCAGATCTCTTTGATCCTCGGGCCAGTCGCTGAGGAAATCGATGGCGTCCGCGAGGCTCGCAATCTCTTGCACGATATAGGCCGCACGCTTCACGAAAATGGGGCTGCCGAAATCCTCCGCATCCATGCGCTCCTCCCAGTTCGCGAACCACCGCTTTGGACGAGCATTCCGCCCGGCAACCATCGCAAATGTGCTGTCCGG
>NZ_RZSL01001017.1:0-1314 GCF_003997355.1 Mesorhizobium sp. M1E.F.Ca.ET.041.01.1.1
GACCAGCACCGCATGCAGGGTCCAGTAGAAATCGTCGCGCGAGCCGATGCCGGCGGCCAGCACCGCCTCGATGGCGTCCTTGACCGATGCCGGTCCGACGCGCATGCCGGCCTTGCGCAGTGCCCGCGCGAAATAAACGATGTTGTCGGCGATGCGCCCCTCCGCCGTCGCTTCTCTGGGTTCCGGATGCGTCGAGGGCATCTCGCTTACTCGGCGGCCGAAAGCTCGGCCTTCACCTCATTGAGGATACGCCGGCCTTCGCCCTGTTCGATGCGGGCAATGTCGTCCTGGTATTTCAAAAGCACGCCGATCGTGTCGGACACCGTTTCCGGATCGAGCGCCACCTTGTCGAGCTCGGTGAGCGCGCCGGCCCAGTCGATGGTTTCGGCGACGCCGGGCGCCTTGAACAGCTCGACCTGGCGCAGCTTCTGGATAAAGGAAACCACCTCGGCGGACAGCCGGCTGTTCGCCTGCGGCACCTTGCGGCGCACGATCTCCAGCTCGCGCTCGGCATTCGGATAGTCGACCCAGTGATAGAGGCAGCGCCGCTTCAGCGCGTCGTGGATCTCGCGGGTGCGGTTGGTGGTGATGATGACGATCGGCGGCTCTTCGGCCTTGATCGTGCCGAGTTCCGGGACCGTCACCTGGAAGTCCGACAGGATCTCGAGCAGGAACGCCTCGAAGGCTTCGTCGGTGCGGTCGAGCTCGTCGATCAGGAAGACCGGCGCCGCACCCGCCTTGCCGGTCAGCGCGTCGAGCACCGGGCGGCGGATCAGGTATTTTTCGGAAAAGACGTTGCGCTCCATGTCGGAGCGCACGACCTTGCCTGCCGCCTCCTCCATGCGGATCTCGATCATCTGGGCGGCATAGTTCCACTCGTAGACGGCTGAAGAGACATCCAGCCCTTCATAGCATTGCAGGCGGATCAGCCGCCGGCCGAGCGCATCGGCCAGCACCTTGGCGATCTCGGTCTTGCCGACGCCTGCCTCGCCCTCGAGGAACAGCGGCCGCTTCATGCGCAGCGATAGGAACAGCACCGTCGCCAGCGAGCGATCCGCGACATAGTCCGCGCCGGTCAGGAGATCGAGCGTCTCGTCGATCGACTTCGGCGCGGGCCGCGGCGCGGTCATTTTGTCTCCGTGGACGCCGCGCACCCGTTTCACAGAACGTGGTAACCGCGGTTGTGATAGATCAGCGGCCGCAAATTATCGCCGATGCGCAGACCTGTCACCTTGCCAAAAAGCACACGGTGGGTGGCGAGATCCTTGGCGTCGACGATCTGACAATCGAACACGGCAAGCGCACCTTTCAGTC
>NZ_RZSL01001018.1:0-1312 GCF_003997355.1 Mesorhizobium sp. M1E.F.Ca.ET.041.01.1.1
ATGCTGAAGGAGGATGGCGGCGGCAATGCCTGCGCCGAGCGGCTGTCGCATCTGATGGATGAGCTGATCCAGGCGCTCTACGATTTCGCCGCCGGCCATGTCTACCGGGTCAAGAACCGCTCGGCCGCCGAGCGCATGGCGGTCGTCGCGGTCGGCGGCTATGGCCGCGGCACGCTGGCGCCGGGCTCCGATATCGATCTGTTGTTCCTGCTTCCCTACAAGCAGACGCCGTGGGGCGAGCAGATCGTCGAATACATGCTCTACATGCTGTGGGACATGGGGCTGAAGGTCGGCCACGCCACCCGCAACATCGAAGAGTGCCTGAGGCTGTCGCGCACCGACATCACCATCCGCACCTCGATCCTGGAGGCGCGCTTCCTGTGGGGCGAGCGCAAGCTCTATGACGAACTGCTCACCCGCTTCGATCACGAGGTGGTGCGCACGACCGGACCGGAGTACGTGCAGGCCAAGCTCGCCGAGCGCGACGAGCGCCATGCCAAGGCGGGCGAAAGCCGCTATCTGGTCGAGCCCAACGTCAAGGACGGCAAGGGCGGCCTGCGCGACCTGCAGACGCTGTTCTGGATCGGCAAATATTTCTATCGCGTCCGCACCGGCGAGGAGCTGGTCGAGAAAGGCGTCTTCACCGAGGCCGAATATCGCGAATTCCAGAAGGCCGAGGATTTTTTGTGGGCGGTACGCTGCCACATGCATTTCCTCACCGGCAAGGCCGAAGAGCGGCTGCATTTCGACATCCAGCGCGAGATCGCCGAGCGGCTGGGCTACACCACGCATCCCGGCCTGTCGGCGGTCGAGCGCTTCATGAAGCACTATTTCCTGGTCGCCAAGGATGTCGGCGACCTGACCCGCATCTTCTGCGCCGCGCTCGAGGAGGAACAGGCCAAGCACGTGCCCGGCTTCAACCGCATCTTCCTCACCTTCTCGCGGCGCAAGCGCAAGCTTGCCGGCACATCCGACTTTATCGTCGACAACCACCGCATCAACATCGCCGACGACACGGTGTTCGAGCGCGATCCGGTCAACCTGCTCCGCCTGTTCTGGTTCGCCGACAAGCATGGGCTGGAGTTCCATCCCGACGCGCTGAAGCTGCTCACCCGCTCGCTCGGCCTGGTCAACAAGTCGCTCAGGCGCGACGCGGAGGCCAACCGGCTGTTCCTCGACATCCTGACCTCCGACCGCAATGCAGAGCTCAACCTCAGGCGCATGAACGAGGCGGGGCTGCTCGGCAAGCTGATCCCCGACTTCGGCAAGATCGTCGCCATGATGCAGTTCTCGATGTACCACCATTATACGG
>NZ_RZSL01001019.1:0-1311 GCF_003997355.1 Mesorhizobium sp. M1E.F.Ca.ET.041.01.1.1
GCTCGACGCCGGCGCGTTGAAGCCCGAGGACACCGCCTTCAGCCTCGGCGGGCTGCTCAGCCAGATCGGCAACGATTTTCGCCCGCTCGCCGCCGAAAAGAAGCTGGAACTCGAGATCATGCCGTCATCGCTCGGCGTCATGACGGACCGCAACTTGCTTCGGCGGCTGATCCAGAACCTCGTTTCCAACGCCATCAAATACACGCGCGAGGGCCGCATCCTGGTCGGTGTCAGAAGGCGCGGCGAGTTGGCCGAGATCCAGGTGATCGACACCGGCATCGGCATTGCCGGCGACAAGCTGAACACGGTCTTCCACGAATTCACCCGGCTGGACGAAGGCGCGCGCGAAGCGGAAGGACTTGGCCTCGGCCTCTCCATCGTCGACCGTATCGCCCGGGTGCTGAGGCTCGAAATCCGCATCTACTCGAACCCCGGCAAGGGCACGCGCTTCTCCGTGATCCTGCCGGTGGCGGCGGTCGCGGCGCCACCGCGCGAGGTCGGGAAGCCGCCGGCACGCGCGGCCTCCACGCTTGCCGGGCTGAACGTGCTGTGCATCGACAACGACGCGCGCATCCTCGATGGCATGCGGCTGCTGCTCGAGGGTTGGGGCTGCAGCGTCGAGACGGCCTCCGGATCGGACGATCTGCTGCGGCCGGGCGCGCGAAGGCCCGATATCGTGCTTGCCGACTACCATCTCGACGGCGGCACAGGGCTCGACGCGATCGCCAAGCTGCGCGCCGCCTATGGCCAGGACCTGCCTTGTGTGCTGGTCACCGCCGACCGTTCCAGCGAGGTGCGCACTGCTGCGGGCCGGCTCGACGTTCCGGTGGTCAACAAACCGCTGAAGCCGGCCGTGCTGCGCTCGATGATGGCAAGGGTCAGGGCGCTGGCGCCGGCGGCGGAGTGATCCTCTTCCTACCTATCCTTGGTGCCCCAGACTCCTGAGATAGGCACAGAACATGTCGGCAAGGGCGTCGGAATAATCTTCGATCTCAGCCTCTGTTCGCGGGTTTTCCGAAAAGTCGGCCCCCATGGCGCTGAGAGTTTTTATGATCAGTTGGCCGGCCATGGCGCGGGCATCATCCGCGGCTTCGGGCAGCGTCTCTCGCATGAAGGCCTCAACCATGCCGTTCGCCGTGGCCCTTGCCTCCTGCGCCTCGGGCGCGTCGCGATAGAGGGGTGCTGCATCGTCCAGCGCACCACGAACCGCCGCCTCGTCGCATTCGGAGCGGATGAAGGCATGCACCAGCGTGCGTATCCGTTCCAGCGGCGGGGTTTCGACACCCCCGAGGGTGGCGCACAACAAAACGG
>NZ_RZSL01000101.1:0-15001 GCF_003997355.1 Mesorhizobium sp. M1E.F.Ca.ET.041.01.1.1
GGCCAGCGCCGACTTGCCGGCGCCGAGATCGCCCTTCAGCGCGATCGCGCCACCGGCGCGCAGCGCCATGGCGAGGTCTTCGCCAAGCCTTGCCGTCGCCGCCTCGTCGGCGAGAAAACGTTCCAGCGCAGTCTCTGCCAAAGCTTGCTACTCGGCCGCTTCACGGATGCCGCCCGACGGCGTGTCGGGGAAGGTGCAGATGACCGTGGTGCCCTTGTCCATGCCGGTCTCGATGCGCACGGTTCCGCCATGCAATTCGACGAAGCTCTTGACGATCGACAGTCCGAGCCCGGCGCCGCGCCGGCGGCCGCCATTGGCGCGCGGCTCGAAGCGGCGGAAGACCGATTCCAGCACGTCCGGCGGCATTCCGGGCCCGTCATCATGCACGGAGAATTCCACGCCTTCGGCGAGCTGGCGGCAGGTCAGCGTGATCGTGCTCGCCTCCGGCGCATAGTTCGCCGCATTGCTCAAGAGATTATAGAGGATCTGGCGGACACGGATCTCGTCGCCATGGAAGCTCTTCGGCGCCGATGCCGCGTCGACCCTGAGCTTGATCGAGTGCTCTTCCAGCCGGTCGGCGACCAGCTCGGCGGCCGCCGCGATGGTCCTGTCGATGCTCATTTCGGAAATGTCGAGCTGCATGATGCCGGCATCGACCGTCGCCAGGTCCAGTATGTCGTTGACGATGGTGAGCAGCACCGAGGACGACGAGCCGACATGCTCGACATATTCACGCTGCTTCGGCGTCAGCGGTCCGGTCGAAGGCAGCGACAAGAGCTCGGTGAAGCCGATGATGTTGGTCAGCGGCGAGCGCAGCTCATAGGAGACATGCTGCACGAACTCGTTCTTCAACTGGTCCGATCTCTCCAGCGCCTCGTTCCTGTCCTTCAGCGCCCGCTCGACATTGACGGTGTCGGTGACGTCGACGAAGGTCATCATCACCTGCCCGTTGGGCAGATGGATCACGGCGTAGCTCAACACCGTGCCGTCGACAAGTTCGGTCTGGCCATGGCGATCGCGGCGCTCGTCGTCGAAGCCGGTGATGGCGGCGACGAAACCGCCCCACGGACTGTCGGCCGCCCGCTGGTCGCAAAGGTCGCGGATCGCCGAGACATGCACGTTCGGCTTGATCGCGTCCGGCGCCAGCCCCCACAACGCGATGAAGGCGGGGTTGGACAGGCGAAGCCGTCCGTCCGGTCCGAACACCGCCACGCCCTCCGCGAGATTATCCAGCGTCTCGCCCTGCACCCGCACGGCGGTCCGGTAGCGGCTTTCGAGATCGATCTTCTCTGTCAGGTTCTCGAACACCCAGGTCACGCCGCCCTTGGGCTGCGGGTTGGCCACCACGCGGATCGTCTTGCCGTCCGGCAGATGCCACCAATGCTCCTGCGATTCGACGGCGCGATAGGCGCCGAGCAGGTTCTCCTTCCAGCGCCGCCATTCCGGCTGCTCGGCGATCTTGCCTTCGCTGCGCAGCCGGTCGAGTAGCAGGGCGTTGTCGGGGGCGCTGTGCAGGAAACTGCTGTCCAGGTTCCAGAGTTTCTGGAACGCCTGGTTGAAGAAGCGCAGCTTCTCGTCGGTGTCGAAGATCGCCACGGCCGTGTTGAGCTGGTCGAGCGTATCGGCATGGCTGCGCACGGTCCGCTCATATTCGGCGCGGATCGTCTCGATGGCGCTGATGTCGCAGGCAAGTCCCGCCGAGCCGTCGGCGTCGGCGAAGTCGGTCACCGCGAACATGCGGCGGTCGCCCTCGATCACCGTCGACAAAGTCTGCTCGAAGACGGGGCGCGACTTGTGCTGCTCGGCTATCTGCTCGCGCGCCTGGCCGCCGAGAAATTCCTTGGCTTCGCGGACGGCAACTTCGACGCTTCCCGCCTCCACCGCTTCGGCGTAGGCGCGGTTCACCCATTTCAGCCGCCCGTCGGCCGCGCGCAGCCATGCCGGCATCTTGAGCGCATCGAGCAGGCCGAGCATGGTGTCGTAGTCGGTGCCGAGCCGCTGGTTCTCGATCTTCAGCCTGGCCTGGTTGCGCAGCGTTTCCGACAGCGAGATGAAGCGTACCAGCACATGCGCGGCGCTCTTGCGGCCGTGCACCTCGAGCGGCATGCCCGCCTGCGTCTCGATGACGAGGTCGAAGGCCTTCGATCCGTCGCGCAGGGCGGCTATGGCATTCTCCAGCGCCGCGGCCGAACGCGGCATCAGCCAGCGGCCGAAGGCGAGGAAGGCGGACCTCTCATCGGGTGCGCCGCTTTCCAGCGGCAGGCTGCCGATGAGCTCCGGCTTCTTGTTCTCCGAGGTCCAGACGACGACGCGCTGGTCACGCAGATTGAGCAGCGCCTCGGAGCGCTGAAGAGCCGCGTTCACGTCGGCGATCCGGGCTCTGAGCTCGACGTTTTGCGCCGCGGTGCGCGCCCGTTCGCGGATCAGGAAGATGGCGGAGACAAGTGCCGCGCCCATGACGCCGACGAACATGGCAAGCTGCATCACCTCGACGGTGCTGACCGCCGGTGCCGTCTTCTGCGCGATGCCTGTCTCGGCATGCGCCGCAAGGCCAAGCAGCGGGCCGGCAAGCGTGGAGGCGGCAAGAAGCGTGCCCAGGCGCGCGCCGGCGCGCCATCGAAAGCCTCCGCCTGACGCGGCGGAGCTGGTCTTGATCGAATCCTCGTGGCCGCCGGAAACGGCCGTTCCCGCGCGTGGCGGGTATTCCCCCGGCATGTCTTGGTCCTCTTCGCCGCTTGAATGCAAGACCGCCCTGAATGCGTCCCCGGCCCATCTGTCCCCGGACCGCGAATCACAACAATAACGCCTGCCGGAATCGGCGTGAAGAATCATAGGCGCAAAAAATGAAGCCGGGCGGAAAGTCAACACCCGGCTTCAATATATTGTAGATATTTTCGCTTTGGTTAATAGCGGTAGTGTTCCGGCTTGTACGGCCCCTGCGGCGTCACACCGATATAGGCGGCCTGTTCGCCCGACAGCTCGGTGAGCTTGGCGCCAAGCTTGTCGAGATGCAGCCGCGCCACCTTCTCGTCGAGGTGCTTGGGCAGCACATAGACCTGGTTCTGATACTGGCCGTGCTTGGTGAAGAGCTCGATCTGCGCCAGCACCTGGTTGGTGAACGAGGCCGACATGACGAAGCTCGGATGGCCGGTGGCGTTGCCGAGGTTGAGCAGGCGGCCTTCCGACAGAAGGATCATCCGCTTGCCGTCCGGGAAGGTGATCAGGTCCACCTGCGGCTTGACGTTGGTCCATTTCAGGTTGCGCAGCGATGCCACCTGGATCTCGTTGTCGAAGTGGCCGATGTTGCCGACGATCACCATGTCCTTCATCGCCCGCATATGGTCGAGCGTGACGACGTCCTTGTTGCCGGTGGTGGTGATGACGATGTCGGCGGTGGGCGCCGCGTCTTCCAGCGTGACGACCTCGAAGCCGTCCATCGCCGCCTGCAGCGCGCAGATCGGGTCGACCTCGGTCACCTTGACTCGGGCGCCGGCGCCGCGCAGCGAGGCCGACGAGCCCTTGCCGACGTCGCCATAGCCGCAGACCACGGCGACCTTGCCGGCCATCATCGTGTCGGTGCCGCGCCGGATGCCGTCGACCAGCGATTCCTTGCAGCCGTACTTGTTGTCGAACTTCGACTTGGTGACGGAATCGTTGACGTTGATCGCCGGAAAGGGCAGCAGGCCCTTCTTCTGCAACTGATAGAGACGGTTGACGCCGGTGGTCGTCTCCTCGGTGACGCCGCGGATCGCTTCCCTTTGTTTGGCGAAGAAGCCCGGCGAGGCGTTCATGCGCTTCTTGATCTGGGCAAACAGGATCTCTTCCTCTTCGCTGCCCGGATTGGACAGCACGTCCTCGCCGGCTTCGGCGCGGGCGCCGAGCAGGATGTACATGGTGGCGTCACCGCCATCGTCGAGGATCATGTTGGAGGTACCGCCGTCGGCCCACTGGAAGATCCGGTCGGTGTAGTTCCAATAGTCCTCGAGCGATTCGCCCTTGATGGCGAAGACCGGAATGCCGGCCTCGGCGATCGCCGCCGCGGCATGGTCCTGGGTCGAGAAGATGTTGCAGGAGGCCCAGCGGATATCGGCGCCCAGCGCCTTCAGCGTCTCGATCAGCACCGCCGTCTGGATGGTCATGTGCAGCGAGCCGGTGATGCGCGCGCCCTTCAGCGGCTTCTTGTCGCCGAACTCCTCGCGGCAGGCCATCAGGCCCGGCATTTCGGTTTCGGCGATCTCGATCTCCTTGCGGCCCCAGCCGGCAAGCGAGATGTCGGCGATCACATAGTCCTTGCTACCCGTCATGGCAGTGCTCCGGTGTGATTGTCTTCAAAAGCGCGCCGACGCCTGGACGGCGCATGGAGGGGCGCGAATTGCCGGCCTGACTAGCAGATCGGCCGCCAAACGACAATGGGATATAAAGAAATCTTTATTCGTGCATGTCTTCAGGAAGCGCGAGATGTAAAGCCAGAGACTAGTTCCCCCGACCAGGGATTTTGAAAGGTTGCCGTTCCGTGAAATCAGCGCAAACGCCGAGGATTGGTTGAAGCCGCCCCGACGTCGTCATTCTATGGCGGAGCAAGGAGCGAAGCGACGCGGCGCAGACCGGTCAAAATCCCTGTGCTGAGGAACTAGATTTCCTCGCCGAAGCGCGAGGCGACCAACTGCTCCAGCGCGTCCATGGCCGGGCCGGCTTGCGGGCCGATGGCGGTGACGCGGATGGAATAGCCAGGGCTTGCCGCCAGCATCATGAGGCCCATGATCGACGTGCCGCCGACCTTCACCCCATCCTTCTCGACATGGATGGTGGCATCGAAGCCGCTGGCGACCTGGACGAATTTGGCCGAAGCGCGGGCATGCAGGCCGCGCTGGTTGACGATCGGGAACTCCCGCACCACCTCGTCCCTTTCCGGCGCCTGGGCATTCATTTGCTGCTCAGAAGCTGGCTGGCGACGTTGATGTATTTGCGCCCCGCGGCCTGCGCCTCGTCGAGCGCGGCGGTCATGTTGTCGCCCTTGCGGACCGAGGACAGCTTGATCAGCATCGGCAGGTTCATGCCGGCGATCACCTCGGTGCGGCCGGATTCCATCACCGAGATCGCGAGGTTCGATGGCGTGCCGCCGAACATGTCGGTGAGCACGATGACGCCGGCCCCGGTATCGACGCGCGCGACCGCGTCGACGATGTCGGCCCGGCGCCTCTCCATGTCGTCATCGGCGCCGATCGCCACGGTCTCGAAATTGTCTTGTGGCCCCACCACATGTTCTACGGCATGCCGGAACTCGGTGGCGAGTTGACCGTGCGTCACGAGCACGAGTCCGATCATTCGTTGGTGGCTCCCGTCATCGCCGCTTCACAGGCGTATCTTATGTTCGCCAACCATTCCAGGCGGCGGGAGCGCTATCTTGTCGACGTGCGGCCGGTTGACAAGCCCAAAATTGCTCCGGCCTGGGCCATTTTGACGCATTGCAGCAAAAAACCCGGAACCGGATCACGAAAAAGGCAGGATCGACAGCCGCGCCATCACCGCCGGCAAAGCCGTGGCGGCGTTGCGCTCGGCAAGATCGACGCGCGGCACCGGACAGCCCGCGACCGGCTCGCTGATCTCTTCCTGGAAACGGGCCATCTCCGGCTTCGGCACCAGCCGGATATGGAGGTCGATCACGCCGCCCGGCTCAAAGGGCAGCGGGCTCGGAATGAAGCCCGGCACCTCGGCGAGGCCGGCGATGGCGGCGGGCGCCCGGCAGACCAGCCGCCCGTGGTGTGAGGCGGCAAGCAGCCTGTCGTCACTGATCAGCCGCGAAAACAGCCCGCGCGCCCGGCAATGGTCGATAAGCGTCAGCGCCAGCGTCGTCTTGCCGACGCCGGACGGCCCGGTGATGAGGACGCCGCGGTCGCCGATGAGGATCGCCGTTCCGTGGATGTTTTCAGGCTTCACCGCAGGGTCGGGCATGAGCGTGTCTCGAGCCGGTGATCAACCTTCGGCCGGCAGCGTCACCACGAAGCGCGCGCCCTTGATCTCGCCGGGCTTGGTGCCGGGGATGTTTTCCGCCGTCAGCGTGCCGCCATGCGCCTCGACGATCTGGCGGCTGATCGACAGGCCGAGGCCGGAATTCTGGCCGAAGGCCTCGCCGGCGGGCCGGTCGGTGTAGAAGCGCTCGAAAATGCGGTCGATCTTTTCGGCCCTGATGCCCGGACCGTTGTCGTCGACGGTGACGATGTTGAACTTGCCGGCGCGCGCCAGCGAGATGGTGATGTGGCCGTGTTCCTCGGGAACGAAGGAGCGGGCGTTCTCGATCAGGTTGGTGATGACCTGGCCGATCCTCAGATCGTGGCCGGCGACGACATAGCCTTTGACGCCCTGCGGCAGCTTGGCGACCTTGAGCTCGATCTCGACCGCCTTCTTGTTGCGCGTCGTCTCGCGCGAGACCGCGATGAGGTCGGTGACGAATTTCTTCAGATCGACGGTTCCCGCGTCTTCCCGCGCGAGTTCGGCATCGAGCCTTGATGCGTCGGAAATATCGGTGATCAGCCGGTCGAGCCGCCTCACATCGTGCTGGATTATCTCCATCAGCCGGGCGCGGGAGGTGTCGTTCTTGGCCAGCGGCAGTGTTTCGACCGCGCTGCGCAGCGAGGTCAGCGGGTTCTTGAGCTCGTGCGAGACGTCGGCGGCGAAGCTCTCGATGGCCTCGATGCGCGCGTAGAGCGCATTGGTCATGTCGCGCACCGCGATCGACAAATTGCCGATCTCGTCCTGCCGGTCGGAGAAGTCCGGGATTTCCTCGCGGCTCTTGACGCCGCGCCGCACCCTGACGGCGGCGGCGGAAAGCCGCCGCAGCGGATTGGCGATGGTGGAGGCCAAAAGCATCGAGAGGATGGCGGTGACGAGTGCCGCGATGCCGAACACGCGCAGGATCGCCTTGCGTTCGGCCGCGACGATCTTGTCGATATCGCCGCCTTCGGTGGACAGCATCAGCACGCCGAGCACGGCGCGGAAGCGCTGGATCGGCACCGCGACCGAGACGATCTGCTCGCCCTGCTCGCTCACCCGCACGATCGTCGAGGGGCCGCCGGTCAGCGCCTTCACCACTTCGGGGAAGGCCGCGCCATTGCCGCCGGGCTGCTCGTGATAGACGGGCAGGTCCTTGTTGCGGAAAAAGTCGAAGACGAATTTCTCGACGCGCTCCAGAAGGTCCGGCTGTTCGTCGTCGACCGGCGGCAGGTCGTAGCGCAGGATCTGGCCGCGCGAATAGAGATGGCGCGAATCGAGCAAAAGGTTCGCGTCGCGGTCATAGATGCGGGCGCGCGTGCGAGTCGGCGAGATCAGGCGTCTCAGCACCGGCGCCACGCGTTCTGGATTGATCGGGAAGTCGAGATTGTCGAGTTGGTCGGAACCCGGCCCAAGGCTTTCGCCGGCCTGCAGCTCGAGCAGCTTTTCCGGATCGATGCTGATCGAGTCGGTCTCGACCGTCGCCGAGGCCGCGATCGCGCCGGCGATGATCTCGCCTTGCGTCATCAGGCTTTCGACGCGGGCGTCGATCAGGCCGTCGCGGAAAGTGTTGAGGTAGAGGATGCCGGTGACCAGCACCGCGAGGCCGGCCAGGTTGAGGAACAGGATGCGCCGCGTCAGGCTGGAGAAGATGTGATGGCCGAGAAACCGGCGCATCGGCACCGTGATCTTCGACACGAATGCGGGCACGATCCGCGACGGGCGCCTCGCCGCGCCCGCCCGCCTGCCTCGCTCTGCTTCCACTGCCATCAACTAGCAGTCCCTGCTTAACTAGTGAGTGGTGAGTAGGCAGTAGGGAATAGAGAAATGGTTGGCTGACCGTGGCGATGCATGAGTGGCCGCTCGCACCATTCAAAACTGACTACCGACTATTCCCAACTGCCTACTACCTATTCATGCCTCGCGGAACCGGTATCCGACTCCGTACAGGGTTTCGATCATCTCGAAGTCGTCGTCGACGGCCTTGAACTTCTTGCGCAGCCGCTTGATGTGGCTGTCGATGGTGCGGTCGTCGACATAAACCTGCTCATCATAGGCCGAATCCATCAGCGCATCACGGCTTTTTACCACGCCCGGGCGCTGCGCCAGCGAATGCAGGATCAGGAATTCGGTCACCGTCAGCGTCACCGGCTCGCCCTTCCAGGTGCAGGTGTGCCGCTCCTGGTCCATCACCAACTGGCCGCGTTCGAGCGAGCGGGCCTGCTGGCTGGGCGCCTTGGCGGCCGCCTCGCGGGCGCTGGTGCGGCGCAGCACCGCGCGTACCCGCTCGACCAGCAGGCGCTGCGAGAACGGTTTGCGGATGAAGTCGTCGGCGCCCATCTTGAGGCCGAACAACTCGTCGATCTCGTCGTCCTTCGAGGTCAGGAAGATCACCGGCAGGTCTGATTTCTGCCGCATCCGGCGCAACAGCTCCATGCCGTCCATGCGCGGCATCTTGATGTCGAGGATGGCGAGGTTCGGCGGCCGCGCCGCCAGGCCTTCCAGCGCCGAGGCGCCATCGGTATAGGTTTCGACGCGGTAGCCCTCGGATTCGAGCGCGATCGACACCGAAGTCAGAATATTGCGGTCGTCATCGACAAGCGCGATAGTTGCCATTTCAAGCGGCTCCCTCATGAGCTGTCCCTTCTGTCGTCGAGAAGGGGCTTTTGCAGGACAAATTGGGTACAAAATGTGGCATGGGCTCCGCTCGAAGTCACGGGCGGCCTGCCGCTACACACGATCGCACCCTTGACGGGATTGGACGAACGAAGCCTGCCAATCCTTTGGGCAACCTCTGTGACTTTTTGCACATTTAAACGATTTAAACAACTTTCAAATTTTTTAAATCGATTAATGATTTGATATCATTTGCCTTTTCTGGTTCTGAGCCTATCTGCCTTCAGCGCAGGCCCCGGAAATCCACCGGCCAGATGCGGCCAAATCCAGAGAGGAAATTTGATGTCGGAAGTCGGCAAACGCAATCCCGATTGCGCCATTGACGCCATTGGCCTGAAGACGACCGGCACGGTGCGTTACAATCTGGGTGCCGCCGAACTCTATGAGGAAGCGATCCGCCGCGGCGAGGCGAAACTGACGGCGCAGGGCGCGCTGGTTGCCGAGACCGGCCAGCACACCGGCCGCTCGCCCAGGGACAAGTTCGTCGTGCGCGACGAGAGCACTGGGCCGCATGTCTGGTGGGACAACAACAAGGCGATCTCGCAGGCTGAGTTCGAGGCGCTGCTTGCCGATTTCCGAGCCCATGCGATGGCCAAGGATCTCTATGTGCAGGACCTCGTCGGCGGCGCCGACGCCGAGCTCCAGTTGCCGGTTCGGGTCGTCACCGAATTCGCCTGGCATTCGCTGTTCATCCGCAATCTCTTGATCCGCCCGCAGGCGGCCGAGTTGGACCGTTTCGTGCCGGAGATGACGATCATCGACCTGCCGTCCTTCCGCGCCGACCCGGCGCGCCACGGCACCCGCACCGAAACGGTGATCGCGGTCGATCTGACCCGCAAGATCGTGCTGATCGGCGGCACCTCCTACGCCGGCGAGATGAAGAAGTCGGTGTTCACCGTGCTGAACTACCTGTTGCCGGAAAAGGGCGTCATGCCGATGCATTGCTCGGCCAATGAAGGGCCCGCCGGCGACGCGGCCGTCTTCTTCGGCCTGTCCGGCACCGGCAAGACGACGCTGTCGGCCGACCCGTCGCGCACGCTGATCGGCGACGACGAGCATGGCTGGGGGCCGCATGGCATCTTCAACTTCGAGGGCGGCTGCTATGCCAAGACGATCAGGCTGTCGGCCGAGGCCGAGCCGGAGATCTTCGCCACAACGCAGCGTTTCGGCACGGTGCTGGAGAATGTGGTTCTGGACGCCGGCCGCGTGCCCGATTTCGACGACGGCAGCCTCACTGAAAACACGCGCTGCGCCTATCCGCTGGACTACATCCCCAATGCCTCGAGGACCGGCCGCGCCGGCCACCCGAAGAACGTCATCATGCTGACGGCCGATGCCTTCGGCGTCATGCCGCCGATCGCCAGGCTGACGCCGGCGCAGGCCATGTACCACTTCCTCTCCGGCTACACCGCGAAGGTCGCCGGGACCGAGAAGGGCGTCATCGAGCCCGAGGCGACGTTCTCGACCTGCTTCGGCGCGCCCTTCATGCCGCGCCATCCGTCCGAATACGGCAATCTGCTGCGCGAGCTGATCGCCAGCCATGGCGTCGATTGCTGGCTGGTCAACACCGGTTGGACCGGCGGCGCTTACGGCACCGGCCGCCGCATGCCGATCAAGGTGACGCGCACGCTGCTCGGCGCCGCGCTCGACGGCTCGCTCAATGCCGCCGAATTCCGCACCGACGCCAATTTCGGCTTCGAGGTGCCGGTGGCGGTTCCGGGCGTCGACGGCGCCGTTCTCGATCCGCGCTCGACCTGGGCCGACAAGGCGGCCTATGACCGCCAGGCAGCGAAGCTGGTCAATATGTTCGCCGTCAACTTCGAGAAATTCGAGCAGCATGTCGACGCGGCCATCATCGGCGCCGCGCCGCGGCTGCAGGAAGCGGCGGAATAACCGCCAGAGGGATTGCTAAGGCCCGGCCCAGGCCGGGCCTTTTCTTTTCGCGCCTGTCGCGTCATGACTGCGGCATGAGTGCCGACGACAGGATCATCATCGCCAGTGACGCGGTCATCCACCCGGGTGACCTGCATGAGGATTTCATCCGCTCTTCCGGTCCGGGCGGCCAGAACGTCAATAAGGTAGCGACGGCCGTGCAGCTTCGCTTCGACGCTGCAAATGCATCCGGCCTGTCGGAGCGGGTGCGGGAACGCGTCATCAGGCTTGCCGGCCAGCGCGCAACCAAGGACGGCGTCATCGTCATCGAGGCCGGACGCTTCCGCACCCAGGAGCAGAACCGGGCCGACGCGCGGGCGCGGCTGACTGCACTGGTCGCCAAGGCCGCCGAGCCGCCGCCGCCGCCGCGCAAGAAGACCAAGCCCTCGAAGGGCGCCGTGGAGCGCCGCCTCAAGACCAAAGCCGGGCGATCCACCGTGAAGAAGCTGCGCGGCCGGGTCGAGAGCGACTAGGCGATGCAACGCCCGCGCGCATAAAACGCTTTCCATTTGGCATGACAGGTGCAAGGTTCGGCCGTTGCTACAGCTAAGGAGGCCAGCAATGGGTATGTTCGATTTCGTCAAGAGTGTCGGCAAGAAACTGGGCATTGGCGGGGACGAGGCGGCGCCCTCCGCCGACACGCTCAAGAAGGAGCTCGATTCGCACAAACTGGGCACAGACGGTGTCGAAGTCGCCGTCCAGGGCGACACCGCCGTGCTGAAGGGCATGGTCAAGGACCAGTCGGTCTTCGAGAAGGCCGTCATTGCCGTCGGCAACACGCTAGGCGTTTCCAAAGTGCAGGCCGATGAGTTGAAGGTTGCTCCCGACGCCGGCAAGGCGGCGGCACCGGCCAAGGAGCCAACCTTCTACACTGTCCAGAAGGGCGATAATCTCTGGAAGATCGCCGAAAAGAACTACGGCAAGGGCCAGGGCGCCAAGAACAACATCATCTTCGAGGCAAACAAGCCGATGCTGGCCCACCCCGACAAGATCTATCCCGGCCAGGTCCTGCGCATCCCCGACCTCGCCTGACCGGTGATCGATAGGCAATGACGGAACGGCGGCTTTCGGGTCGCCGTTTTCCTTTGTCGGTGGCATGCTGGGCCGGATCAACCGAAGAGGCGCACACCCCATGCTTGTTCTGCCCAAGGGCGTCCGTCACATGCCGGGGTATCTTTCGCGCCCCGCGCAGGAAGCGCTTGTCGAGGAGATCAGGCGCGTGGTGCAGGCGGCGCCGCTCTATGTGCCGGCCATGCCGCGCACCGGCAAGGAGATGAGCGTGCGCATGACCAATTGCGGCACGCTCGGCTGGGTCACCGACAAGGATCGAGGCTATCGCTACCAGCCGACGCATCCAGTGACGGGGGAGCCGTGGCCGCCGATCCCCGAAGCCTTGATGCAATTGTGGCGCGAGGTCTCGGCCTATGCGCATCCGCCGGAAGCCTGCCTTGTCAATTTCTATTCGGGCGACGCCAGGATGGGTCTGCACCAGGACCGCGACGAGCAGGATTTCGCAGCGCCTGTCGTGTCGGTGTCGCTCGGCGACGACTGCCTGTTCCGCGTCGGCCAGACCACGCGCGAGGGCGGCACGAAATCGTTCAGGCTGAAGAGCGGCGATGTCGTCGTGCTCGGCGGCGAGGGCCGCCTTTGTTTTCACGGCGTCGACCGCATCTACCCCGCGACCTCGGCGCTCTTGAGGAATGGCGGCCGTATCAATTTGACGCTTCGGCGGGTGACCCTGCCTGGCTGATGCCGGCGTTGCGCAGCATCACTCGCACGCCATTATCCTCGGCAATCTGCCGGTAATCGCGCATGAAGCCGATATAGTCCTGCCGCCGGGAAAGCTCGGCGTTCAAGCCTCTGTCGGTCTTCTGAACGATGATCACCGCGGGCCGCTTCGCTTCGAGTTCAGCGAGCTTGCCGTCGATGTAGCGGTCGGCGACCTGCCGGTAGTGGTTCGCGGCCATCTGATTGCCGGTCTGCGTCTCGATTGCCGAGAGATAAAGGGCAAACCCGCCGAGCCAGTCGCTGCAATAGCTCGAGATCCACTTTCCACCGAGCATGCGCGCCAATGGATGACCGGCCGCGATGTCGGAGCCGACAAGCGCGATCGTCGGCTGTTGAACCGCAGCCTCGACCCTGGCGACCAACTCGGCGCCCGGCTTCTGCGTTTGCATGAATGGCATGGCGGCGGCAGCGATGACGGCGGCCAGCAGCACCTTGCGCCCCGGTTCCATCGCCGTGCGTGGCGACGAACGAGGCGTCGGGTCGATTTGCGCCGTCCTCAACAGCAGCGCTCCGAGCATCAGGCTGAATGCCGGAAAGGCGTGATAGGGCCAGCCCTTGGCCTGGTAGATCAGCGGCACCGTCGCCGCCAGCGAAGCGAGCGTGAAGATGGCAACCAACGGCGACATGGGCAATCCTGGTCGAAGAAAGCGCAGCATCAAGAGCGAGACCAGATAGATCGGCCCATAGCCTATCAGCGCCTGCACGTTGTGCACCCGCATGTAGGTGTCGGCCAGCATCGGGTAGATGACGTGGAGGAATTCCGGATAGAAATGCTGCGCGGCAACGACATAGGCGACGCAGACCAGGCCGATCACCCAGTATTCAACGGCGAAAAGCGGCCGGATCGACCGGCGGCGCCAGGCCGCATAAAGGGCCGGAACGAGCACGACCAGCGCGTAATAGGGCTTCACCAGCACCAATATGCTGCCGCTGAGCCCCGCGATTGCCGCCAGAGGCAAACTGGGCGTTCGACCGTCGATCGGCGCCGCGCGCCAGGCTGTCAGCACCAGCAAGGGCAGGAGCAGCGCGATCCCCAGATGCTCACGCTGGGTGAAGGCATTACCGGGAAAGATGACCAGCAGGGCCAGGAACAGGGGCAGCAGCGAAAACAGTGTGCGGTTCTCGGCAAAGCCGGCCTGCCTGGCGATCAGCGCGGCGAGGCCCAATCCGGCCAGGCAGATCGCATAGGCGTAGACATGGACAGCGATCTCTGGCGACACGCCGAGCTGATGCGCGAGCGCCACGGCCGGCATGATCATCCATGGCGTGAACGGCGGATTGGTTTCGATCAGATCGACATACAGCCGGTCGCCGCCGAGCATCCGCTCGCACATGGTGATTATCCAGCTGGTGTCGGATATGACGCCCCACCGGGTCTGCCAGGGAACGGCAGCCGCCAGCACCAGTAGGCTGAACGCCACGGTCCACAGTTGCGCGGTCCGCGCGACAAAGCCGGGCGCATCCAATTCCGAGTCATGCTGGACGGCGCTCATCGCGCAAGTCCTTGAACATAGGTGGCGGCCTGCACCCATCGGATCGCCTTCGAGAACCGCAAATCGTGCATCTTTCTCGCCTTAGGCATCACGGAAGACCCAGCGACCAAGCATGATGTAGTTGACCAGCGGCACGGCGACGCATGTCAGCAGGACAGGAACCGCTGCCGGCATTCCAAGTCGTCCTGTAAGCAGTCCCGGCAACGCGGCGGCAATGGCCAGTCCCATTGCGTTGAGCAGCAGAAAACGCGGCAACTCGAACCTGTGGGCTCCGGCCGAGACGAAGGTGAAATATTTGTGTCCCGCATAGGAAAATACGCCGGCGATGACATAAGCGATGACGGATGCCGACGTCGCCGAAAGCGCCCGGCCGCCGCCCGAGAGAAGCAGCGCGCAGAGGGCATAAACCAGCGTAGCTGCGCCGCCGATCACGGCAAAGCGTGAGAGCCTGTGCTGACGAATTAGGGTCAACATGCCGCTGTCAGGCAGCCAGCCTGGCTTCGCGCGCCATGTCCTTGCCGAACACCGCAAGCAGCGAGACGCCGAATGGCAGCCCGGAATTCGGCAAAATCCAGCTTTCAGCCGAAAACAACGCTTTCATTGCGGCGTTGATCGGCTTTGGCGGCATCACCTGCCCGGAGGCGGTGTTCGAACGGCGCAACCGGTCGGCCAGCCGCGCGGCAGCCGCCACCGGGAACAGCGCCGCGTTGGTATAGCTAAGCTTCTCGATGCGATAGCCCGCCCGCTCGATGCGCGTTTTCAGCAAATTGCGCGAGTAGCGCCGCATATGATGCAATCCGACATCATGCGTGCTCCAGAGCCATTGATGCGCGGGCACGGTGAGAACGACCCTGCCGCCCGGCTTCAGCATCTGTCGGATCGCCGCCAGCGACGCCTCATCTTCCGCGACATGCTCGAGCACGTCGAACAGACAAACTAGGTCGAAGCTCGCAGGCTCCACCGGCATGTTGTCGGGGAGATGGCCGGCAAGGAAGTCACGGCCGGTCTTCTCGCGCGCGATCTGCCGTGCGAGATCGCTCATTTCCACCGCGGTGACCGCGCCGAACTGTTCCAGCATGGCAATATTGCCGCCGGCACCGGCGGCAATATTGCCATGCTGGAAC
>NZ_RZSL01001020.1:0-1308 GCF_003997355.1 Mesorhizobium sp. M1E.F.Ca.ET.041.01.1.1
TTAATAGCCAGTCCTGCATGAACGCCCAGGCCTCGTCTGAGTTTTCGGAACCCGTCTTCGTTAGGGTCGATAGATTGTCGAGAACTAGGAGGTCCGTTTGGTCCGGTTCCCCCAATCTGAGGGCATTTTCGACAGCGACACGGCCATCAGGTGTTTCGGATGCGAGATCGGGGATCCCATGACGCTGCAGGTCGGCAGCAAAAAGGCGCAAGAAGTCTTTTTGGGGCGGGGTGTCAAGCCTTGCCACCATCCATTTTGCTCTTTCCTGCAAGTCGATGAAGGACATCTCACCGTCAACATAGAGTACGCGGCGCGGCCTTGGCACGGTCCAACGCAAGAAGTCGGTCCCAGTAGCAACGGCGATCGCAATTCCCAGGCTCAGAAACGTCTTCCCAACACCTCTTGGTGCATAGATTTCTATCAGTCCTTTTTCGGGAATGATTGGAGCCATCAGCTTTTCGCGTGGAGGGACAATCTTGGTTGCCCACTGATCCCAGTCAAGAATGATGAAGTTTGATGCGTTCTGGTTAGCCGCGTCCGGAAGAACCGGTTGGGGCACCAACTTGGCGGAGTTGGGCGTTCTGGGTTCGCGGTTCTTCGGAACGACTGCGTTAGCCTTACTCATTGCCGCCCCCTTCGTTGGCTAGGTCCAGCATTTGACCGACGCGAGCCTTCCCATTGGAGCAACTCGCCTTCAAGCCAATAGCGCCTTCTTCCGATGAACAGGGGCTTGGGAAAGCCAATATCGCTTTTGAGCCAACGCCATAGTGTCATGAGGCTGACCGAGTAGCGGCGAGCTACCAATGGGGCGGTCAAGAAGTGGGTGTTGGAAGTATTCGGCTGGACACGGGCGTCGCCCGCTTGGGTCCACATTTCAGCTAAGGACGATGCACTGCGTAGACGCAGGCACCGATCTCTCCATAGGAAGTGAGTGCATAGTAGTTTCTCCAATTGCCACACTACGAATTTGCCGAGCACGTTCTTTGTGAGGGCATTCCATCGCCGAGTGACTAGCCAGAAAATAGGTGTCTAAAAGCACCGTTCAAGAGGCAATAAATAACTGATTTCATTGCGTTTAAACGCACTTCGGCTATGTGACTGGGCGGTGCTATCCCACCTAGACGGACGAGACGGCAGGGAGTTTACAACAGCCCCCTGTGAAACCGTCGCGCCACCGTTCGGCTAGGCCTTCTAGTGACATGATTTATGCCGGAGTAAGTCTTTGATTCTAAGGTCAGAAGGTTCTCATTTGAACCCGGCGTCTAGAACCTAGTTTTGAGACGCCCAGATTCTAGGCATTTGCTATAC
>NZ_RZSL01001021.1:0-1302 GCF_003997355.1 Mesorhizobium sp. M1E.F.Ca.ET.041.01.1.1
CTCCAGGCGTGTCGAGCGTTTCGATCTCCTGATCGCCGCGGCCGAAAAGCTGCTCGAACAGATTGCCGCCGCCACTGTTGCGGGCAGCCTCTTCGATCGGCGTGCGCCGCGGCGCGACCTCGTCGCCGCGGCAGCCATTGGCGTCAAGCGCCGCAAGAATACGGCTGCGGCGATCAGGAGATCGAAACGCTCGACACGCCTGGAGTGGCCGATGCTCCGCCGGACGACCCCAGCGTCCGCAACATCCGCCGCGTCATCAACCAGCCGGACGGCACGGATCTGCCGAGGCAGAGCGGCGAGTTCCGCACGGTTTGCGTGCGCACCTGCGACGGCTATTTCTTCCCGATGTCGAACGCCGCCTCCTACGGCGATTTCGAACGCGATCAGAAGAATTGCGAATCGAGCTGCCCCGGCACCAAAATGCAGGTCTTCTACGCGCAAGGCATGGAAGATGATGCCGGCAATATGACCTCGTCGGTGACCGGCCAACCTTACAGCGAGCTGCCGACCGCCTATCTCTACAAGCAGGCCAACTACTCGCGGCCGCCGCAATGCGGCTGCAATGCCCAGGCCGGCAATTTTTCGATCATCGCCGGCAATCCGCCCAATCCCGAGCAGTCGCAGCCGGACAGCGAGGCGACGCCCTTCATGCCGGTGCCGGCCTCGAAGCCCGATCCCGGCGCCGACCCCGAAACGCTTGCCAATGCCGAAGGCGGGCTTGATCGCGAGGCGATCAAGCGCCTGACCACCAAGGCGCCGGTGTCGCCGGTTTCGGCTCTGCCGCCGGAACAGCGCAAGGTCAGGGTCGTCGGGCCAGCGTTCCTTCCCGACCCATCAGCGGCAATAGATCTGAAAGCTCAGGCCCAGAAGTCTGCCCAGTAAGCGCCAGCCTCAGAGGCATGAACAGCGGCTTGCCCTTGCGGCCCGTCGCTTCCTTGATCTTGCCGGTCCAGTCCTTCCAGACCGTGCCGTTCCAAGGCTCCTCAGGCAGAAGGTCGAAGGCTTGGTGGAGGAATTCGCGATCCTCGCTGGAAAATTCCGCCGGCTCTTGCGGACCGTCGGCGAGGATGCGCCACCAAGCGACCGCGTCGGACAAGCGGTCGATGTTGCCACGCACCGCCAGCCAGAAGCGCTCCGCGTTGTCGCCGGAAATGCCGAGCACCATCAGCCGGTCCCGCGCCTCGTCGAACGGCATGTGATGCATGAGGGCCCGGTTGAGCACGAAGAGCTCGTCGGGATCGAACTTGGCGGCGGATTTGGACGTCGCTGCCGGGTCGAAATGCCCGGCGAGCTCGTTGAGGT
>NZ_RZSL01001022.1:0-1299 GCF_003997355.1 Mesorhizobium sp. M1E.F.Ca.ET.041.01.1.1
GTGGCGAAGCGCGGCGTGTCGGCCTCGCTGCTTTCGGTGCGCGGCGGCGATGCGGCGGCTGAGACGGTCGCCTCGGCGATCGCCCGGGCCGGTATCGCTGACCTGTCGGTGGTATTCCTCGACCGCACGACGCCGAGCTACACGGCGTTGATCGACAGCGAGGGCGAACTGATCGTCGGCTTTGCCGATATGGGCCTCTACGATCTCGCCTTCCCCAAGCAGATCCGCCGCGCCAAGGTCCGCGAGGCGATCGCTGAGGCCGACGCGATCCTTTGCGACGCGAACCTGCCGACGGCGGCGCTGGAACGACTGGTGGCGCAGGCTGGCGACAGGCCGATCTTCGCCATCGCCATCTCGCCGGCGAAGGTCGTCCGGCTGGCGCCGCTGCTCGGCAACCTGTCGCTGCTGTTCATGAACCGCCGCGAGGCGGCGGCGCTCGCCGGCGCGGACATGTCGGGGCTGGAGCTTGTCAAGGAGCTCAGGCGGGTGGGGCTGACGGCGGGCGTGGTCACTGCCGGCGGCGCCCCGGTGCTGGGCTTCGACGAGTCCGGCGTCTTTGCCATCGACCCTCCCGCCGCTCGACGGGTCGCCGACGTCACTGGCGCCGGCGATGCGCTGACGGGCGCTACGGTCGCGGCGCTGCTGCGCGGCCAGCCTCTGCGGGCGGCGCTGCGCGAAGGCGTTGCCGCGGCGATGCTCGCCATCGAGAGCGCCGAGGCAGTGCCAGCCTTCACCACCTCCAGTTTCGCGCAGGCGCTGGCCCTTGTGCCGGAGGCACGGGAGGTGGCATAGGGCCACCAGATCATCTTGCCGGAGCATTTTTCGCTTCGATCGGAGACAGACATGACGCCTGAGACCGCCCGCCCCTTCATCGACATCCATCCGCCGGTGGCTGAGGCGCTCGCCGCCGACAGGCCAGTGGTGGCGTTGGAGAGCACCATCATCACCCACGGGATGCCCTACCCCGACAATGGTGCCATGGCGGCCAAGGTCGAGCAGATCATCGTCGATGGCGGCGCGGTGCCGGCGACGATCGCGGTGGTCAACGGCCGCATCAAGATCGGGCTGTCCGATGGCGAGCGCGAATCGCTCGCCATGACCGGCGACGCCATGAAACTGTCGCGCGCCGATATCGGTTTTGCCGTCGCGCAAGGGCGCACCGGCGGCACCACCGTTGCCGCCACCATGATTGCCGCGCATATGGCGGGCATAAAGGTTTTCGCCACCGGCGGCATCGGCGGCGTCCACAAGGGCGCCGAGAAGAGTTTCGATATCTCGGCCGACCTCGACGAGCTGGCG
>NZ_RZSL01001023.1:0-1296 GCF_003997355.1 Mesorhizobium sp. M1E.F.Ca.ET.041.01.1.1
CCGCCTCGACCTCGCCGGAGGCCTCGGCGCCGATGACCAGCGGCAGCTTGCGCTTGGCGAAAGCCATGCCGCGCCAGCCCCAGACGTCGATATGGTTGAGCGCCACCGCCTTGATGCGGAGCGTCACTTCGCCGAGCGAAGGCGGCGGGGGAGGCGGCAGGTCCACCGTTTCAAGGCGGCGGTCCTCGATAAGTTGCAATGCGCGCATTTGGCCTGTCGGTACTTTGGAGGCGGAAAAACGTCCGCTTAGACCGGTTCCCGCGCCATGACAAGGCAGGTGTTCTGGCCGCCGAAGCCGAAGGAATTCGACAGAACCGTGCCGACTTCGGCGTTGCGCTTCTTGTTCGGCACCACGTCGAGCACGATCGCTGGATCCGGATTGTCGTAATTGATCGTCGGCGGAATGACGCTTTCGCGCATGGTCATCAGCGAGAATGCGGCCTCGACCGCGCCGGCGGCCGACAGCGTGTGGCCGATCATCGACTTGTTCGAAGAGATCGGCATCGAGCCGACCCGCTCGCCGAACACGGTCGACAGCGACAGGTGCTCCATCTTGTCGTTTTCCGGCGTCGAGGTGCCGTGCGCGTTGACGTAGTCGATCTCGTCCTCGCTCAAGCCGGCATCGGCAAGGGCGGCGCGCACCGTGGCGATCGCCGGCGAGGCATCGGGCTTGGAGCGGGTGCGGTGGAAGTCGTCGGCGCGCTCACCGCAGCCGCGCATGATGCCGAGGATGGTCGCGCCGCGGGCAAGTGCCGCCTCCAGCGATTCCAGCACCAGCGCGCCGGAACCTTCGGCAAGGACGAAGCCGTCGCGATCCTTGGAAAAGGGTTTTGAAGCCTTTTCCGGGATGTCGTTGTGGGTGGAGAGCGCCGAAAGGAGCGAAAAGCGGATCAGCGCTTCGGCCGTCGCGGATCCGTCCGCGCCGATCGACAGCGCCTTGTCGCATTCGCCGCGGCGGATCGCCTCGACGCCGAGCTGGATGGCCGTGGCGCCGGAGGCGCAAGCGGTGGACAACGTGATCGGCAGGCCGCGCGTGCCGAAGCGGTCGGCGAGGTGATCGGCGATCGAACCGAACTGTGTGGTCTCGAAGATGTCGAGCTCCTTCAGCCCGCGCGCCACCCGCAGCAGCCTTTCGGCGCCATTGTCCTTCTTGTCGGAATTGTAGAGCGAGAAACGGTCGGCCCAGTCGAGCTCGACCGGCGGCGAAGCAAGAAACAGCGGCCCGCCGAAATCGCCGGAATCGAGGCCCGCTTCCGAGACCGCCTCTTGGGCGGCCGTCTCGGCAAGCTCATAGGT
>NZ_RZSL01001024.1:0-1286 GCF_003997355.1 Mesorhizobium sp. M1E.F.Ca.ET.041.01.1.1
AGCCTCAGGCTGGCCAGCATCGCTCTCACTGCCATCCCGACCAATAGCGCTGCCGGTAACGCCAGGCTCTGCTGGCGAGCATCACGGCGGCGATTGCGGCGATGTAGAGCTGGACTGCTATGCCCGTGGGGAATTTAGCTGGCGGAGGGAGTGGGATTCGAACCCACGGTGAACTTGCGCCCACGCCGGTTTTCAAGATAGGGAACCGGCCTTTCGCCGCGTCGCCTTTCGTTGCGTTTCTCGGCGTAACGCTTTGATATTTATCAGCAAGTCGCCGCGTGTGTCGGCATCATGTTTCGTCGTTCTGCGGCGCTTTGTGCCATTTTTCTAAACGGCAAATGCCGAAAAAATGCCGAAATCACGGCTTGTCGGCAGCCGCTTTCATTGCCGAAAACTGCTTGCCGAGTTGATCCGCAGCAGCCTTGTCCCGGCCTTTAACCGCATGCACGTAAGTCGCCAACGTGAAGCTTGTCGTGCTATGGCCCAGCCTCTCGCTGATCGTTTTTATGTCGATGCCGCTGGCGACCATGGCGCTCGCCATGCCGTGCCTGAATCCATGCGTCGGAGCCACGCCTTGGACGCCGGCCTGTCTGTGCAATTGACGCAGCCGGATCGTCAGCACGCCGGGCGGCAATGGCGCGCCGCCGAATGTCGGAAAGAGCAGCAGCGGCTCGCGTTGGTAGCCCTTACCCCATGCCAAAATCATTTCGTTGATTACGGTGCGATGCTTTCGGATCAGAGTCAGGAACTCGGGCGGGATGCTGATCGTCCTGATCGAGGTTTCCGACTTTGCCCGCTCATCGCGCAGGATCGGCTCGCCTTTTTCGCCTGCAACCACGGTGCGGAAAATGCTGATCGTCTCCGCGTCGAGGTCTACGGCGTCAAAGGCAAGGCCGAGGATCTCCGAGCGGCGCATGCCGCAGACCATCAGCAGGGCAACCAGCAGCGCCATGCCGGGATGCTTGCCGCTATCGTCGGCGCGCACCGCAGCCTGATAGACGCGAACGGCTTGCTCCTCGGTCATGATCCTGATTTTCGACCTACCGGGCGAGGGCGCTTTCACGTCCTTGAACGGATTGGCCGCGACCAGCTTCCAGCGCCGCGCCTGCTCCATAGCCGTCGAGCCTATCCGGTAAAGGTGCAAAAGCGTCCGGTCGGCGAGCGGCCTCGTCCCTCGCGGCTGGCCTTCTTTCGCTGGCTTTCGAGCCGCGCCGCCGTTCGCCTTGAGCGCGGCGAGCGCTTCGTCGATATGCAGAGGAGCAAGCTTGCCGCGCTGGATGTGGCCG
>NZ_RZSL01001025.1:0-1285 GCF_003997355.1 Mesorhizobium sp. M1E.F.Ca.ET.041.01.1.1
GGCACAATCCCATATCCTCGTCGTCGACGACGATCGCGAGATCAGGACGCTGCTCGGCCGCTATCTCGACGGGCAGGGATTCAGGGTCTCCGTGGCGGCGGACCGGCGCGAGTGCGAGCAGAAGCTCGGCACCGGCCAGTTCGACCTGATCGTGCTCGACGTCATGCTGCCGGACGGGTCCGGGCTCGACATCTGCCGGAGCTTGCGTGACCGCAAACCGCATATTCCGGTCATCCTGCTCACCGCGCTGAAGGAGGATGTCGACCGCATCATCGGGCTGGAGCTCGGCGCCGACGACTATCTCGGCAAGCCGTTCAATCCGCGCGAGCTCTCGGCGCGCATCCGCGCCGTGCTGAGGCGCTCCGCGCCGGAAGAGGCCGCGCCGCCCAAGGTTCGCGTCTACCATTTCGCCGGCTACCGGCTGGAGCCCGACACGCGCAAGGTGATCGATGCCGGCGGCTCGACGATCGACCTCACCGGGGCCGAGTTCGACCTGCTGCAGGTCTTCCTCGACCGGCCGGGGCGACTCCTGTCGCGCGACCAGTTGCTCGACCTGACCCAGGGGCGCGAGCGCGATCCGCTCGATCGCTCCGTCGACGTGCTGATGAGCCGGCTGCGGCGGAAATTTGCCGATGCCGGCGAGGACCCGCTGTTCAAGACCGTGCGCAATGGCGGCTATCAGCTGACCGCCCGCGTCGAAACGGCGGAGACTGAGGCATGACTTCGCTGCGCCGCCGGCTGATCATCCTGCTTGTCGTTTCGATCCTGGGCGTGGTCGGCCTCGCCACGTTCGTCGCGGTCAAGGTGCTCGGCGGGCCGTCGCCCGAACTGATCATGGGCCCGCTCGCCCACCAGATCCAGTACATGGTGCAGCTGGTTCCGGGCCATGTACGACAGGCCGGCGATGCGCCCGTCACCGTGAGCGACCGCCCGGCGAATGGTTTTGAGGACCGGAAGCACACACGGGTGCTGAACGAGATTCTTCAGAATGACGGTGTCGGCGTCTCCGCGGTCGTCAGCCGCAATGCCGGTAGACCTGGCATGGTCGCTTCGGTCGCGCTGCCCGACCATCGCTGGATGATCGTCGACGTTCCCGATTTCGGCCCGCCGCGCGACGTCTGGGACGGGTTGGCGGGCTGGATGGTGCTGATCGTGCTCGGCGCCACGCCGGTGTCGATCTATTTCACCGGCGTCCTGGTGCGGCCGCTCGAAATGCTAGAGGCCGCTGTCAGCAAGATCGGTTCCGACGGCGTGCTGACGACGGTTCCGGAAAAGGGGTCGGCCG
>NZ_RZSL01001026.1:0-1284 GCF_003997355.1 Mesorhizobium sp. M1E.F.Ca.ET.041.01.1.1
GTCTCAAGCATCATTCGGAGCGAATTTGGCGTCGTCACTCGCTATCCGCCATCACCTTGTGCCGCTGCAGCAGCCGCGCTGCAAGCCAGCACAACATGGCCCAGGCGAAGCCGGCGCACCAGCCGGCGAGCACGTCCGATGGCCAATGCACGCCGAGATAGACGCGGCTGGTTCCGACCAGCACCGTGACGAGCACGGCCAGCGCAAGCAGGAAGACCTTGGTCGCGCGGTCCGGCAGGAAGCGGGCCGCCAGCGAGCCAAGGGTAAGATAGGTGATCGCCGAGAGCATCGCGTGGCCGCTGGGGAAGGAGAACGAGGTCTCGTTGACGAGATGCGACACGAGATCGGGTCGCGGTCGGTCGACTTCGAACTTGAGCAGGCTGGACAGCACCTGTCCGCCGGCGACGGCCACGAACACGAACAATGCCGTCGCCGGCCGCCGGATCAGCAAAAGGTAGATGATGACCGTGCTGGTGATGAGCACCAGCACGCTGGTGCTGCCAAGCGCGGTGATGTCGCGCACCGCGCCTTCCAGCCAGGGTGGACCGACAGGACTGTCGGGCTGCCCGGCATGACGGAAGGCGAGCAGGATTTCGGTATCGAAGGCGTGCGGGGTGGTGGAGCGCGCCACCTCCATCAGTTCCACCAGGCCCCACAGCCCGCCGGCGATCACCAGCCCGGCCAGGAGCACCGGGAATTCTATTCTGTTGAGCAGCGCGTTGGCGGTCGATTTCATTCGGGGCCTTGGGTCCAGCTACAGCCGTTGCATATAGGGCCCGAGCGTGATCAGGACGACGGCCGCGATCGCCAGCATGACGCCCGTGGCCTGCAATGCGTTGAGCCGCTCGCCGAAAAAGACCAAGGCCACGACGTTCACCGACACCAGCTGGATCACCGCCGACAGGCTGAACGACACCGACATGCCGAATTCGCGGATCAGCCTCAGCATGATCAGATTGCCGGCGGAATAGAGCGCCAGCGTCAGCACGATCTTGCCAAGGCTCGGCGCCAGCCCCCACTGCTTGGCCGCCATCGCCGCCAGCAGGAAGATCACCGTCGAGACGCCAAGCTGCGCCAATCCCCAGATACCCACGTTTTTACCCCCTTGAGCGGCCTTCGCCGCGCCCGTCGCCACTCTTGTTTCCGAAGCGCGTGAAGCCGTCAAGCTGGCGGTGGAGGAGTAGGCGAAGGCCGCGGCAAGCCCCTTCTCCCCGTCACTATACGGGGAGAAGGTGCCGGCAGGCGGATGAGGGGCGGCGCCAGCATTGGCCATCAGCATTACAC
>NZ_RZSL01001027.1:0-1284 GCF_003997355.1 Mesorhizobium sp. M1E.F.Ca.ET.041.01.1.1
ACTGGAATGTGCCCGACACGCCGCTCGGTCGTTTCGAAATGCTGTCCCTGCACATGTTCCTGTTCCAGCACAGGTTGCGCGGGGAGGGCGGTGCTGCGGCCGAGATCGCTCAGGTGTTGATCGACGAGTTCTTTCTGGATGTCGAGCATTCGCTCAGGGAACTCGGCATCAGCGATGTCGGCGTGCCGAAGCGCATGAAGAAGTTGGCAAGGATGTTTTACGGCCGCACCGCGGCTTATGACGACGCCTTGCGGGACGACGACCGGGTGGCCCTTGCCGCGGCGCTCGCCCGTAATGTCAGGCCCGATGTCGGCGAGTGGCCGGAGGCGCCGCTGCTGGCGAGCTATGTTTCCGAAGCGTCCCGGCAGCTTGCCATGCAGCCGACCGAATCTTTCGTGGCCGGCACCGTGGCGTTCCCGGTCGCCGGAGCCGCGTGAAGGAGGCGAGAATGAAACACGCCAAACCGCAAAGCCCCATATCTTTCGTCGCCAACGTCGCCCGCCTGCCGCAGAAGGGCTTGCCGGTTTTGATCGAGGCCGACGAGCGGCAGCGCGCGGCGCTTGCCGCGGAATACGATCTGCTCTCGGTCGAGCGCTACCGCGCCGAGCTCCTGGTGGCGTCCTGGAAACGCAACGGCGTCAAGGTCAGCGGTCGCGTCGAGGCCGACATCACCCAGGCCTGCATCGTCACCCTCGATCCGGTCGCAGCCCATATCGACGAGCCCGTCGAGGCGCTGTTCCTGCCGGAGCAGTCGAAGCTCGGGCGCGAGGGGTTCGAGGGCGGCGGCGAAATCGTCCTCGACGCGGACGGGCCTGACAGTCCCGAAACTTTTTCCGGCGACACCATTGATGTCGGCGCGCTTGCCGAGCAGTTTTTCGGCCTGGCGATCGACCCTTATCCGCGCAAGCCCGGAGCCTCGCTGGACACCGCGGGCGACGATCCTTCGGAAGAAAGCGAATTCCAGAAAAAGCTGCGTTCGCTGCTCGGAAAATCCTGAAGGCGGCCCGGATTTTGGAAAAGTTGGTTGTGCGGCAGCCCAAAACCGCTATTTTCGCCGAACCTTCGCGAGCCCCCTTACCTCGGCAGGCGTCCGCCGCTAGCCAGGCAAACCGTGAGAAAAACACCGAGTGATCAGGATTTCCATCGATGCCATGGGCGGCGATCACGGACCAGGCATTGTCATCCCTGCGCTGATGACGGTCGCCATCCGCCGCCCTGACATCCGCTTCGTCATCTATGGCCGCGAGGACGCCGTTCGTCCCGAACTGGCCAAGTTTCCAAAAC
>NZ_RZSL01001028.1:0-1283 GCF_003997355.1 Mesorhizobium sp. M1E.F.Ca.ET.041.01.1.1
GCCCTGCACCGTCGCCTGGCCGGACGACAGCTCGATGGTTGTCGTGCCGTTCGCCACTTTCACCCGGCCGGCCGCTTTTGCCGGAATGTTCTTGACCGTGGCGCCGCCGGAGAACCCGGTCCAGTCGCCGTCGCGCTTCAGGTCGACATCGATGCCGGTGACGGTGGTTCCGCCCGATATCACATTGTCGGCGCGGATCTTGCCGGCGATGACAGGCGCGGCCAGATAGTTGGCGATCTGCGCATCGATGGCGACGTTCTTGGCCGAGAGATCGCCGCGCTTGATTGCCGCCGTGCTTGCCTTGACGGCAACGTTCGGTCCATTGCCGGCCTTCGAGAACGCGATCGTGCCGCGCACGTCGCCTTCCGCCTTTTCCAGCGCCAGCGCCGCCAGCGGTCCGATGTCGGGCAAGTCGAGCGACACGGTGCCGACCGGAACGAATGCCTCGTCGAGCGCGAGATCGCCGGAGATCTTGTTCTGACCCAGCGACAGCAAAAGCCCGTTGATCGCGCTCTTGCCATTGGTGGTGGCAAGCACCGCACTGCCCTGCAGCGGCTGCCCGGCGACATTGCCGGTCAGTTGCACATTGGCCGCCGGATTGGCGGCATCCGCCTTGCCGGTCGCGGTCAGCTTGAGGCCCGTGATCTCGCGCGCCGCCACCGAAAGCCGGTCGCTGTTCACGGTGAGCGAAAGATCCGGCGCCGCGGCGGCGCCCTGCGCGTCGAGCGCGAAGGTGATGGCGCCCTTGGCATCCTTGGACAGCAGCGAAATGTTCGCCAACGCGCCTTTGATGGCAGCGTTAAGCGTGTTGTCGGCGATGCTTGCCTGCCCGTCGGCGGTGAACGCGCCCGATGCGACCTTCACCGGCCCGACGCTGACATTGCCCTTGGCGTCACGCTGCGTCGTGGCGCTGAATTGCGTGCGCTCGGCAAGCACGCCGCGCGCTGCCGCCGGCAACGCCGCCGAAAGCACATCGGCCTTGACGGTGAAGTCGACGGAACCGTCGGCAAACGACACCCGGCCGTTGAAGGCGCCATCCACCGCGCCGCTGGTCGCCGAGCCGCTGTTGATGGTGAGGGCGTCAGGGGCAAGGCTGCCGGCGACCTTGGCCGTGACCTTGCCGGCGACGAGCGGCGCAACCGTGGGATTGTCGAGATCGATCTTGTCGGCCGCGACCGTGCCGGAGACCGGTCCGGTCCGGCTCTTGACGTCGAAGCCGTCCGAATGCAGCGCGAGCGCCAGGCCTTCCACCTTGATGTGGTTGGCCGTGGCGGAGGGCAGCG
>NZ_RZSL01001029.1:0-1279 GCF_003997355.1 Mesorhizobium sp. M1E.F.Ca.ET.041.01.1.1
ATGTAGACCATGCCGATGGTGACGCCGGTCAGATTGTTGATGAGCGGCAACGGCTCATGGATGATGCCGAGGCTCATCAAGGCACGGTTGATCACGCCGGTACGCTGCAGCAGCACCATCCAGGCATAGGTTCGGGTCAGCAGATTGGTCCACATCGAGAGGATGATGATGCCGAAGACGACCGAGCCGAGCGCCGGCGGCATGATCGCCAGCATCCATGCGACAGGAAACGCCACGACGATAGTAACGATCGTAACGACGGCGGCGACGAGAAAAGTGTTGAGGAACACCCGTACATAGGTGCCGCTGCCGAAAAGGGCGGCGTAGTTCTGCAGCCCGGGCTCAGGCTCAGTGACGCTGCGCAGCAGCAAGGCGACCACCGGCACGATGAAGAACAGGCCGACCAGCGTCAGGGCCGGCAAGGCGCCGCCGCTGCCGGCCGGCAGGCCGGCAAAGGATTGGCGTCTGAAAGCAGTTCCCGTCATGGAAACGTCCCGTCTTTCAAGCGGGGCGCTGTTGCCGCGCCCCGCTCTTGTCATGGCGGCTACTTGGTCTGCCAGGCGTACCAGCGCGTGGCGATCTCGTCGCGATGCTCGGCCCAGTAGTTCATGTCGAGATTGATCTGGCCGTCGACATGGGCGTCGGGCAGGCCCTTGACCACGTCCGCGGCCATCTCGGCCTTGGCCTTGGTGTTGATCGGCGCGTAGCCGCTCGCTTCGGCGAACTTCGCCTGGCCGGTCGGGCTGGTGGCGGCGGCGAGGAACTTCATGGCGCTGTCCTTGTTCTTGGCGCCCTTCGGGACGACGAGAACGTCAGCGGCGGTGAGGTTCTGGTTCCAGGAGACGCCGACATCGGCGCCGTCCTTCTCGAGCGCGAAGACACGTCCGTTCCAGAGCTGGCCGAAGGCAGCCTCGCCCGAAGCGATGAGCTGCTGCGACTCGGCGCCACCACCCCACCAGACGATGTCCGACTTGATGGTGTCGAGCTTCTTGAAGGCGCGGTCGAGGTCGAGCGGGTAGAGCTTGTCGGCGGGCACGCCGTCGGCGAGCAGCGCGATCTCGATCACGCCCGGCGCCGACCATTTGTAGAAGGTTCGTTTGCCGGGAAACTTCTTGGTGTCGAACATGTCGGCCCAGCCCGTCGGTTCGCCCGAAACGGTGCCCTTGTTCCAGGCGAGAACGAAGGAATAGTAGAAGCTGCCGACGGCGTGCTCGTTGCTGAAGCGCGGGTCGAGATCGGCCTTCGGCACGGCGGCGAAGTCGATCGGCTCGAGCAATCC
>NZ_RZSL01000102.1:0-14964 GCF_003997355.1 Mesorhizobium sp. M1E.F.Ca.ET.041.01.1.1
GGAAGAGCTATGGCGAGGGCGAGGCGCGCGTGGACGCGCTTGCCGGCGTCGATCTTGCGATACGCCGCGGCGAGTTCGTCGCCATCATGGGACCGTCCGGCTCTGGCAAGTCGACCGCCATGAACGTCATCGGCTGTCTCGACACGCCGACGGCCGGAACCTACCGCTTCATGGGCGTCGATGCCGGCAGGCTCGACCGCAACCGCCGTGCCGTGCTGCGCAACCTCTATGTCGGCTTCGTCTTCCAGGGCTATAATCTCCTGCCCCGCACCACGGCGGCCGAGAATGTCGAGCTGCCGCTGATCTATCGCGGTGTTTCCGCTCGCGAACGCCGCGATCTCGCAATGCACGCGCTGGCCGAGGTCGGACTTGTCGGCCGGGAGCACCATACGCCGGCCGAACTCTCGGGCGGTCAGCAGCAGCGCGTTGCGATCGCGCGCGCCATCGTCACCAAGCCGACGTTGCTCGTCGCCGACGAGCCCACGGGAAATCTCGACACGGCACGCACGCACGAGATCATGCACCTGCTGACCAGGCTCAATGCCGAACTCGGCCTCACCATCGTCATGGTCACGCACGAGGCCGATGTCGCGGAGTATGCCAGGCGCACCGTGCGCTTCCTCGACGGCCATGTCGCCTCGGACGCAGCAAAAGCCGAGGCCGCATGATCTGGGAGACCGTCCGCCTTTCGCTGATTTCCATCCGCAGGAACGTGCTGCGCTCGTTCCTGACCCTGCTTGGCATCGTCATCGGCGTGGCGGCTGTCATCGCCATGCTCACCATCGGTTCCGGCACCACCGAGAAGGTCAAGGCCGATATCTCGAAGCTCGGCAGCAATCTTCTGGTCGTGCGCTCCGGCCGACCCGCCGGACCGGGCGGACCGGGCGGGCTCGACCAGGCCACCCGCCCCCTCGCCGACAAGGACCTTGCGGCGCTCGTCGCCCATCTCAGCGGCGCCCGCGCCATCGCCCCGGCCTCGCAAAAGCAGGTGCGCGTCATCTTCGGCACGGAAAGCCTGACGTCGGGCGTGACCGGCACCGACAGCGCCTATCTCGACGCGCGCGACTGGAAACTGGTTTCCGGCCGCCCGTTCAGTGATTCCGAGACCCGCGCCGGCGCTGGGGTGTGCCTGATCGGCGAGACAGTGCGCCAGCAGTTCTTCGGCGCCGGCGATCCGGAGGGCGAGATCATCCGTGTCAACCGCACCTCGTGCAGGATCGTCGGCCTGCTGGAACCGAAGGGCTATACCGGCTTCGGCCAGGACCAGGACAACGTCGTGCTGATGCCTCTTGCCGCCTATCAGCGGCGCATCGCCGGCAACCGCGACATCGACAACATTTACATCGCTGCCGACAACAGCACGCCGACCACCGAACTGCAGCCGCGCGTCGAGGACATCCTGCGTGACACGCGCCGCATCACGCCGGACCGCGATCCCGATTTCTCGATCCGCGACATGACCCAGATCGCCGACGCGATGGCCAGCGCCACCACCACCATGACCGGCATGCTGGGCGCGGTCGCCGGCGTCAGCCTGCTGGTCGGTGGCATCGGCATCATGAACATCATGCTGGTGTCCGTCACCGAACGCACGCGCGAGATCGGCATCAGGCTGGCGATCGGCGCGCATGAGAAGCACATCCTCATCCAGTTCCTGGTCGAGGCGACCGTGCTGTCGTTGCTTGGCGGCATCATCGGCATCCTGATCGGGCTTGCGCTCGCCGGCCTTGCCTCGGCGACGTTGACCATACCCTTTGCGCCGAGCCCGGCAGTCATCCTGCTCGCCGTCGGTTTCTCGGCGCTGATCGGCGTGGTGTTCGGCTTCTTCCCGGCGCTGCGCGGCGCAAGGCTCGACCCGATCGATGCGCTGAGGCATGAATAGGCTGCGTCCTTGGGTTGCAGAGCCCGTCAAAACGGAAGCCGCGCATTCTCCTTGACCTCCTTCATGACGAAGAAGGTTCGGGTCTGCCGGACGCCCGGCAGCGCGATCAGCTTCTGCCCGTGAAGCTTGTTGAAATCCGCCATGTCCCGAACTCTTATCTTCAGCAGATAATCGAAGTCGCCCGCCACCAGATTGCAATCCAGCACCTCCTTGAGCTTGAGCGCGGCCTCTTCGAAGGCGGCGAAGCTTTCCGGGGTGGAACGGTCGAGCACGACGCCGACCATCACCAGCGCGCCAAGCCCTACCGCGGCGGGCGCGATCTCCGCCCTGACCCCGGTGATATAGCCCTCTTCGAACAGGCGCTGCGTGCGCCGGTGGCATGTGGCGGCGCTGACATTCACGCGAGCCGCGAGCTCCGCATTGGTCAACCGTCCCTCGGCCTGAAGGACCCGCAGGATCTTGACGTCGATGCGGTCGAGAGCTGAAGTGGAAGATTCTTCCATTTGAGCGGTTTTCAATGAACGATTACCGCAATCTTAGCGCATTTTCTTGTAGAACAGCAAAAATCCTGAGAGAACCTTCGAGAGCACCTTTCGCTCTAATTCGTCTATCCTCTGCCTATCGAAAGAACGACCATGGCGGAGGCAAATCGATGTCACTTCTCGAAAAGTTTGAACGGTATCCGCTGACCTTCGGCCCGACGCCGATCGAGCATCTGCCGCGTCTGAGCGCGGCGTTGGGCGGGAAGGTGCAGGTCTACGCAAAGCGAGATGATTGCAATTCCGGGCTCGCCATGGGCGGGAACAAGCTGCGAAAGCTCGAGTATATCGTGCCGGACGCTATTCGCACCGGTGCCGACACGCTGGTATCGATCGGCGGCGTCCAGTCGAACCATACGCGCCTGGTCGCGGCGACGGCGGCCAAGATCGGCATGAAGTGCGTGGTGATCCAGGAAAAATGGGTCCCGCACTATGATGCGGTCTACGACCGGGTCGGCAACATCCTGCTGACGCGTCTGATGGGCGCGGACAGCCGGCTTGTCGACGACGGCTTCGATATCGGCATCCGCAAAAGCTGGGAGGATGCAATCCAGTCGGTGAAGGACGCAGGCGGCAAGCCCTATCCGATCCCGGCCGGCGCCTCGGTGCATAAGTTCGGCGGGTTGGGCTATGTCGGTTTCGCCGAGGAGGTGGCCAGGCAGGAAACCGAGCTTGGCTTTGCTTTCGACTACATCATCGTGTGCGTCGTGACCGGCTCGACGCAGGCCGGCATGATCGTTGGCTTCGCCGCGCAAGGCCGCGCCGACCGCGTGATCGGGATCGATGCCTCGGGAACGCTCGCCCAGACCCGTGCCCAGGTCCGCCGCATCGTCGACGACACCGCCGCCCTTGTCGGGCTGGGCCGCGCCGTGCGCGACGACGAAATCGTGATCAATCCCGACTATGCCTATCCGGCCTATGGCGTTCCCTCGGAGGCGACGAATGACGCGATCCGGCTGGCGGCGCGCACGGAGGCCATGATCACCGATCCGGTCTATGAGGGGAAGTCGATGCAGGGCCTGATCGATCTGGCCAGGAAAGGCTTCTTCCCCGAAGGTTCGAGAATTCTTTACGCGCATCTTGGCGGCGCGCCCGCCATCAATGGCTACAGCTACTATTACAAGGACGATGGCCCAGCTACAGTCCTCGCGGGCAAGCCCGGCGTCCCGGCGGTCGCGCCGGATGACGCGTTGGCTCCAATCTTTCCATAGTCCGGCTTCCGTCCAGGTGGCAGGCCGGCGATGGGTTGACGGGGCGCGGGAGTATTTTCGCGCGCCCCTGCAAGGTAACATTAAAGGTCGGAGTTCTCGTCGCTCTCCGCAAAATGCCATTCGATGAGCGGCTTCATATGGCCCATCAGCCCGTCCGGTAGATCATCGGCGCTGCGGATGACGACCGGAGCTTCGATTTCGGGTTCGGTTTCGGCGGCAACGAAATCACTGATGCGCCGCACGATTTCATCGGCCGGCTCGGCGACCCGGTAGCGACGGAAGATCACCGTGCCGTTCGCTGTCGAAAGCGCGTAACAGCGCCGTCCGCGCTGAGCCGCCGACAGGTCGAGCCCTGTCTCCTCGCCCACTTCGCGGATCATGTTGAAGTCGACATCGACGAGGCCGTCGCGGAAATCGATCGGCTCGAAGGAGCCGGCGGCGAAATAGACGCGGCCGGCGTTCACCGTATGCGAGCCCATGCGGATCGCCACCAGCGCATTGTCGCCGGCAACCAGCACGGCATGCGCATAGGCATGCTCGGCGCCGCTCCGCTCACGGTTTTTGCGCCAGAGCATGAAGGTCGAATACTTCACGGCATGGCAGCGGCCGACAAGCCGGCTGTCGCGATAGGCGAGCGCCGAAAGCAGCACCACGGTGCCATCGTAGAGCGCCGGCTTTGCTGCCATTTCGCGCTGCCAGTTTTCGGCAATCGCTGCCTCGTTGTCGCGCTCGAAGGGATGAGAATTTGAGTCGAGCCGTACGTCGACCTCGTCGACGGGCAGAATGACGTTGCGTGGCAGGTCGAAACTCACGGGCTCACGCCATGTCCAGGTTGATCACCACCGGGCAATGGTCGGAGGCCTTCGGCCTGTCCCAGCCGGCACGCGGGAAACGTTCGACTTCCTGCCCCGGCGGAAAGATGGTGCGCCAGGGCTGGCCGTTGCGGATGATGTCCGGAACCGCCGTCGCGTTCTTCGCGGCAAACGCTTTCGACAGCAGGATATAGTCGAGCTGGCAGAGATGCCGCTCTTCCGGTCCACGTGTGTGGTAGAAACTCCAGCGATCCATCTCCGGCCGCCGCTCGACGACATTTTCGCAGAACCCGCCGGCGGTCAGAACGCTGATAGCGGACTGGGCTTCGTCGACCACCTCGAAGCGATAGCCGTCGAAGCTGTCACCTTCGATCTTCACGCGCTGGCGATAGTCGTTCATGTCGCCGCAGATCGCCCAGCGCTTGTCCGCCGCATGATCCTTGCCGAAACGCTCCTCGATGATACGGCGCACGGCCTGCGCCTCGGCGATGCGCAGCGGCATCGTCGCCTCGCGGCCGTCGAGCCCGTTGCGCGGCGAACCCATCGATTTGAAATGCACCAGATAAAGCGTCAGCGGCACGCCGCCTACCGTCACGTCGATTTCCAGACAGTCGCGCCTGAAGATACGCTCGTTCGCCAGGAACCCGAGCGCCGCCAGTTCCGGCGTGAACAGGTCGAACTGCTCGAACGTGACATAAGCGTGGCTGGTCATGCGCACGAACTCGATCGGCTGGCCCTGCGCGGTCTCGCTGCGCATCATCACCGCGACATCGATGCCGCGGGCGTCATTGCCGGTGGTGGTGAATTTCTGGCGGTAGCCCTGCCCGATCATCTTGAAGAGATAGCCATATTCGAAGGCCTTCAGCGCCTCGATGTTGTCGACCTCCTGCATGCAGATGATGTCGGCGCGGGTTGCCGCTATGGCGAGCGCCGTCAGTTGGCGGGTATCGTCGGACTGGGCGATGGCGCGCGCCTGTTCCAGCAGCCTGTATTCGGCCTCGCTCTGGATGTCGAACAGCGCCAGCGTACGGTCCTCGTTGAGCTGGTTGCGATAGCCGGAAAAATCGAACCTGTTCATCAGGTTCTCGACGTTGAAGGTGGCGAGGCGCAGCGACATGGCCGAGACCTTTGCCCGCAAGCGACGGCGAGCACAAGAGCCAGGCGCATGCCCGTCATGGTTGACGGAACCTTTCCGTTCATCTTCCGTTCAGACGAAAAGTTCCATCAATAGGCCCATTCCCGGGGTGTTTCTGGGCGTGGGGCCTTTACTCCTTGGAGAGTGAAATGAAACCGCTCTTGTCTTCCCTCGGATCCGGGTTGATGACCTTGGGTCTTCTTGCGGGCTTGGCGGTGCCGTCGATTGCCGGCCCGATCCTGCAGCCCGATCTTTCGACCGCGACCAATGCGACCGCGCCGCAAATCATCCCGGTCCGTGACGAATGGGCCGGCGGCAACAACTACTCGCCGCAGATGTATGACTGGCGCTGGCGGCGCGGTGGCGAGTGGCGCGGCCGCGACTTCAGGTGGCGCGGCGACAACTTCCGCAGCCGCCATTTCTCCCGCAACTGGGATGGCGGCGATTGGAATGGCGACTGGCGCTGGCGCCATCACCGCCATCATCGGCATTTCAATGATGGTGACGCCGCCCTGCTTGGCTTAGGCCTCGGCCTGGGCCTGGGCAGCTTGGCCTACGGCAACTACTACGATCCCTACTATTATGATCCCTATCCGCGCTACTACCAGCCGCGGCGCATCTACCGGACCGAGCGGCTGTCCAGGGCCCATGTCCAATGGTGCTATGACCGCTACCGCTCGTATCGGGCCTGGGACAACACGTTCCAGCCTTACTATGGCCCGCGCCGGCAGTGCATTTCGCCCTATATCTGAGCCCGTCGACAGGAAGAATGAAACGGCGCCCATCGCGGCGCCGTTTCTATTTCGGCAAAAAGAGATCGCTTGCGGGGGCAATGTAACCCTAAATTTAGCAGGGACATCTATCCGTGATGCGGTGCCACCGCATGACGATCGTCATGTTGCGATCCGTTAGGACTTGCCCGCCATGGCTGAGAACGAGTCGAGAGACAAGCACCGGCAACGCGTGCTGAAAGGCGCGGCGATTCTGACCGGCGTCAACAATTCCGAAGTCAAATGCACGGTGCGCAACATGCATCCCGGCGGCGCCGAACTGAAGGTGCCGGTCGAGGCGCGCGTGCCCGACGAATTCCTGCTTTACGTGCCGACCGACGGCATCGGCTACAAGGCGGTCGTCCGCTGGCGCCGGGAGGACCGTATCGGCGTCGAGTTCACCGGCACCGAGCCGAAACCGCGCTGGCATTGTGGTTGAGCATGAAAACGCCGGCGGATCGCTCCGCCGACTTTGATGTTTCACGCGGGAAGTCTGATGACATTCGCCCTGCCGAGTCAGCTGGTGCGGGTTTCGAGAACCGCAGCGGAGCGGACTTGAAGTCCGTGAGCACCGGAAGCGCAAAAACCTGCAGCAGGCCGGCAGGGTAGAATTGGCGCAGGCTTCCTAGTTCTTCGCCTTGTCGACCAGCTTGTTCTTGGCGATCCACGGCATCATCGCGCGGAGCTTCGCGCCGACTTCCTCGATCTGGTGGCTGTCGTTCATGCGGCGGATGCCTTTGAAGCGCGACAGGCCGGCGCGATACTCCTGCATCCACTCCGAGGTGAACTTGCCGGTCTGGATGTCCTTCAGGATACGCTTCATCTCGGCCTTGGTGTCGGCGGTGATGATGCGCGGGCCCGAGACATATTCGCCCCATTCGGCGGTGTTCGAGATCGAGTAGTTCATGTTGGCGATGCCGCCCTCATAGATCAGGTCGACGATCAGCTTCACTTCGTGCAGGCACTCGAAATAGGCCATTTCCGGCGCGTAGCCGGCTTCCACCAGCGTCTCGAAACCGGCGCGGATCAACTCGACCAGGCCGCCGCACAGCACCACCTGCTCGCCGAACAGGTCGGTCTCGCATTCCTCGCGGAAGTTGGTCTCGATGATGCCTGAGCGGCCGCCGCCGACGCCGCATGCGTAGGAGAGCGCGAGGTCGAGCGCGTTGCCCGAGGCATCGTGGTTGACGGCCACCAGGCACGGCACGCCGCCGCCCTTCTGGTATTCGCCGCGCACCGTGTGGCCAGGGCCCTTCGGCGCGATCATGACGACGTCGACCGAGGCCTTCGGCTCGATCAGGCCGAAATGCACGTTGAGGCCGTGCGCGAAGGCGATCGCGGCGCCATCGCGGATGTTCGGCGCGATCTCGTTCTTATAGATGTCAGCCTGCAATTCGTCAGGCGTCGCCATCATCATCAGGTCGGCCCACTTGGCGGCATCCGCCACGCTCATCACCTTGAGCCCGTCGGCCTCGACCTTCTTGGCGGTCGCCGAGCCGGCCTTCAGACCGATGGCGATCTCCTTGACGCCGGAATCCTTGAGGTTGAGCGCATGTGCCCGGCCCTGGCTGCCATAGCCGATGATGGCGACCTTCTTGCCCTTGATCAGATTGAGATCGGCGTCACGATCGTAATAGACACGCATTTCGTCTTCCTTCCCGTTTTTGAAGATCAGAGCATGATGCCGAAAAGTGTGAAGCGGTTTTCGGACGACATCATGCTCTATCTCTTTGATTTGGAGCCGGATTCAGATTTCAGGTCGACCTGACCTGAAATCATCCGGCTCCAGGGCCTGGCGGCCGGTTATTTGCTCTCCCGGTTCTTGATCCGTAAAGAGCGAGAAACTGGTGCGTCGCGCGCGCGGCATCGCCGCCGATCGTCGCCTCGGTCAACTGCAGTCGGTCGCCGAGCAGAAGCCTCATCTGCACGTCGCGGGCGACCAGCCCGAAAAAGGTCCGGAACGCCGTCTCGGCGTCGTCGAAGTCGAGCAGGCCGGCCTCGCGTCCCGCTTCCAGCACCGGCTTCAGGCGCCTGGCCAGCGCGAAACGCCCATTCTGTAGTACGATAGCGCCAAGGTCATCTTTCCCGGAACCGGCATGGCCGACCGCGACGCGGTTCAGCGCGACGGACGTATCGCTGGAGATCACCCGCAGCCAGTCGGAGGCGAAGCGTTCGAGGCTTGCCGTCAGCGAGGCAAGGGTGAGGCCCTTGCGGTCGACCGGCGCTACACGCACCTTCGAGGCCTGCCACTGCACCGTTGCGGTGAGCAGCCCGTCCCGGTCGCCGAACCATTTGTAGAGCGTTTCCTTGGAACAGCTTGCTCGCCGCGCCACCGCGGTCATGGTGAGGTTGTCGCCCTCCTCGACCAGCAGGCGAAGTGCTGCGTCCAGAACGGCCTGCTGCCGCTCGGTCAGTCCTTCGCTATTGTCGATGTCGGCGCCGGTCTGCAACACGTTCTATCCGTTCTCGGCTACCTCTAGGGCGTACCGTACGTTACGGTTCGGCTTATTGCGCATTCCGGCTTCCGATGCAAGGGGCCATTGCCGAAAAGTCGAGACGGCCGGATCCGGAAAAGACCTCGCGGCTAGTGCATGTCGCTAGAAGTGTGCAGCGGTTCTGCGACAGCGACATGCATCAAAACAAAGACCAAAGCGCGTCGCCCGAATCCGTCTCAGCGCGACGCGCCTTAGTCCCCGATCGGCGGATCGCGCAGCCGACCGAGCAAGCTGGCCAGCACCTCCAACTCCTTGGCGGAAAGCTTGTCGCCCATCAAATCGGCGATGGCCGCGCCATAGACCGCCCAGATGCGGCGGCGCATCTCCCGGCCACTTGGCGTTATGCGCACGGTCTGGCCGCGGCCGTCATCCGAGACTGGCAGCTTTTCCACCAGGCCGTCCACTTCCAGCCGGGCCAGCAGCCGCGAGACGTTGTACTGCGCCAAAAGCACGCGATCGATCAGCTCGAATGGACGCAAGCCACCCTCGCCCGCCTCGGCAAGCTCGTGCAGCACGTCATACCAGGCGAGCGGCGGCAGGCCGCCGGCCTTCAAGATATCCTCGGTCTTCTCGACCAGTTGGCGCGACACGCGCAGCAGGCGGCCCCAGGTTTTGACAGCACCGGGCGAAGGAGATTTCTTCGTCATCGACGGACTCTATTCGATAGATGCAATTGCATCAAGATTGACGATCGATGCAGATGCATCCATATAGATGCAATTGCATCGATAAGGAGTTCTCCGATGAAACACGAAATCTGTAAAGTGGCCGACATCCCGCAGACCGGCAGCCTGGTCGCGCCTTTCTTCGGCCGCGAGGTCCATGTCTGGCGCAGCGGCGAGCGCATCCGCGCCGCGGCCAATGCCTGCCTGCATTTCGGCGGGCCGCTCGATTGCAAGGACGGCACATTTGTCTGCCAGTGGCACGGCGCCCGCTTCGACATGGAAAGCGGCGAGCGCCTCGAAGGCCCGGCGCCGAAAGGCTCGCGCCTGATGTTCCTGTCGACCCGCGTCGAGAACGGCGCGCTGAACTATGTCTGGGGAGAGTGAGATGACCGCCAGGCTAACCCTCGTCAGCCATCACCTTTGCCCCTACGTCCAGCGCGCGGCGATCTCGCTCGCCGAGAAAGGCGTGCCGTTCGAGCGGGTCAATGTCGATCTTTCCAGCAAGCCGGACTGGTTCAAGGCCATCTCGCCGCTCGGCAAGGTGCCGCTGCTCCGCGTCCGGCATGGCGGCGGCGAAGAAGTCATTTTCGAATCCGCCGTCATCCTGGAATTCCTCGAGGAGACGGAGGCGAATCCCCTGCATCCGGCCGATCCGCTCATGCGGGCCAGGCATCGCGCCTGGATCGAGTTCGGCTCGGCCATCCTCAACGCCATCGGCCGTTTCTACTCGGCGGCAGATGAGGCTGCTTTCGTCACGGAAAGCAAAGCGCTGTCGGAAATGTTTGCGCGCGTGGAGGCGGAGCTTGCAGCCAGGCAAAGCGGCCCGTGGTTCGCCGGCGACCGCTTCTCGCTGGTCGACGCCGTCTACGGGCCGATCTTCCGCTATTTCGACACCTTCGACCGCATCGGCGATTTCGGCATTCTCGACGACAAGCCTCTCGTTCGGGCTTGGCGCGAGGCCTTGACCAAACGGCAATCGGTCAGGGAAGCGGTCGGCGCCGACTATCCGCGACGGCTGCACGCCTTCCTGCGGGCAAAGGGATCTTACCTATCCGAGATCATCCGGCTCCAGGTCACTGAAACTCCGCAAGCCCGATCGGCTTGAACGGGTCGATCACCGTACCAGTGACCATGGCGGCGAGGAATTGCGGTCCCGGCGGAATCCTTGCCGCTATTGCCACCAATCGATCGCGCCTCAGGCCCGGAAGGAGGCATCGAAAGCGGCCCGCGCATCGCGCACCGCGTCATGGTTGAGTTCGGCCCATTGGACGAGCTGATAGAGGGGAACGAACATCGATCGCCCAAGATCGGTCAGGCTGTACTCGACGCTCGGTGGCTTAGTGGGGAACACCTCGCGATGCACATAGCCGTCGCGCTGCAGCTCATGCAGTGTCTGGGTGAGCATGCGCTGCGAGATGTCGGGAACCAGCCGCCGCAGCTCGCCGAAGCGATAGGGCTTCTCCGCAAGCGCCATCACCAGCAAGGGGCTCCATTTGCCGTTGATGCCCTGGATGACGTCGCGAACCGGGCAGTCGGCGAAATTGGCGCCCTGCGTCATGGCTTTGTAGATCTCGATCTTGGATTTCAGATTGACGATCTTGCTGTCCATGGCGACGTCCCTTGAGCCGAATACGGCCAGCCCGATAGTTCCCTGGCTGTGCCTACCTCCCGAAAAACTGCCTTCTTTACGGCCTGGGGTCAATTCCTATTTTAGCGCTGGTCTCTTTTTGAGACTGACAACCGCACCCGCCCTTCGGCGCAATTTTCAGGAACCTCCCATGACCGAAACCCTCCTCGTCACCGGCGCTTCCGGCCATCTCGGCCGCGCCGTGATCAACCATCTGCTCGATGCGCAGAAAGTCGCGCCGGCGAACATCGTCGCCACCACGCGCAATCCCGAAAACCTCGCTGACCTGGCAGCCCTCGGCGTTGTCGTCAGGGCGGCCGACTTCGACGATCCGGCCTCGCTGGAGAATGCATTCAAAGGCGCGGACCGGGTGCTGATCGTGTCGACCGGCGAGCTCGACTTGAGAAGCGACCGTCGCTTGAGGCAACATCAGGCGGCGGTCGCCGCGGCCAAGGCGGCCGGCGTCTCGCATCTGCTCTACACCTCGATGCCCAACCCTGAACCGATCTCGCCGGTGCTGTTCGCCGGCGATCACTACGGTACCGAGCAGGCCATCAAGGCGAGTGGGATCCCCCACACCATCTTCCGCAATAGCTGGTATCAGGAGAACCTGTTCCTGGCGCTGCCGCACGCCATTTCGTCCGGCAAGTGGTACAGCTCGGCCGCCGACGGCCGCATCGCCCATGGCGCGCGCGACGACATGGCGGCCGCCATTGCCGCAGGCCTCGCTTCCGGCTCCAAGGAAAGCCAAATCTACACGCTGACCGGCCCGCAGGCCTACACGACAAAGGAAATTGCCGCACTGGTGAGCGAAGTCACCGGCAAGCCGCTGGAGGTCATCCAGGTGCCTGACGAGGCGCTGACGGAGGGCGTCAAGGCGGCGGGGCTTCCAGAGGACTTTGCCCGCATCATCGTGTCCTTCGACGCCAACACGCGCTCCGGCCGCATCGGGATGGTGACCGATACGGTCGAGACGCTGTCGGGCCGCAAGCCGCAAACGCTGAAGCAGTTCCTCGAAGCGAACAAGGCCGCCTTGCTCGGCTGAAACCAGAGCAATTCCAGGAGAACTGCGTGGCGGTTTTCCGTCCGGAATTGCGTAAAAACAGATGGTTAGAGCAGTTCAGCGATCTGAAGCTGAATTGCTCTAACGCTGCCAGGATGCAGTGAGCGCCGAGGAAGCCGGATCCGCCGGTTACAAGCACCAACTCACCGCTCATGCCTCCCGTCCCTTACGCGTTGCAAGCCCTCAAATGGCGACCTGCGTGCCGATCTCGACAACGCGCCCGGTCGGGATCTGGAAATACTCTGTCGCGTCCGCCGCCGTCTTCGCCAAACCAATAAACAGCCTGTCCTGCCATATCGGCATGCCGGAATTGGGCGATGCCTTCAGCGAGCGCCGCGACAGGAAGAAGGACGTCGTCATGATATCGAACTTCCAGCCCTGCTTGCGGCAGATCGCGAGCGCGCGCGGGATGTTCGGCTGCTCCATATAGCCGAAGGTGAGCGTCACCCGCATGAACAGCTCGTTGACGGTCTCCATCTTCACGCGCTCGCTGTCGGGCACCACCGGCTGCGGCGCCGTCACGACCGAGAGGATGACGTTCTGTTCGTGCAGAACCTTGTAGTGCTTCAGGCTGTGCATCAGCGCCGTCGGTGCGCTGAGAGGGTCGCTCGTCAGGAACACCGCGGTTCCCGACACCAGTTGCGGCTTCTTTTTCAGAAGGTTCGCCGCCAGGAAGTCGAGCGGGATCTCGTTGCGGCGCGTCTTGTCGAAGAGATAACGGCTGCCGCGCACCCAGGTCCACATGCCGAGGATGATGGCGAAGGCCACAGCCAGCGAAGACCAGCCGCCCTCGAACACCTTGATGATATTGGAAGCGAAGAAACCGATATCGATGAGCGCGAATACTGCCGTCAGCACGACCGCCGGCCAGATGTTCCACTTCCAGATGCGCGTCATGACGACGAACAGCAGCGTCGTCGTCACCAGCATGTTGCCCGTCACCGAGATGCCGTAGGCCGAGGCAAGTCTGCTGGACGCGCCGAAGCCGACCACCAGCAGCATCACCACAAGCGCCAGCAGCATGTTGACGCGCGGCATGTAAACTTGCCCGGACTGTTTCTCCGACGTGTGCAGGATTTCGAGACGCGGCAGCATGTTGAGTTGCACAGCCTGCCTGGCTAGCGAATAGGCGCCGGAGATCACCGCCTGGCTGGCAATCACGGTCGCCGCCGTCGCCAGCGCCACCATGGGGATGAGGGCCCAGCCCTCGTTCATCTCGAAGAACGGATGGCCGACGGTGCCACCCTTGGCAAGCACGTAGGCACCCTGCCCGGCATAATTCAAAAGCAGGCACGGAAATACGATCGCCAGCCACGCCAGCACGATCGGCTTGCGGCCGAAATGGCCAAGGTCGGCATAGAGCGCCTCGGCGCCGGTGACCGCCAGGAACACCGCGCCGATGGTCACGAAGGAAACGTCGGGTGAATTGATCAGGAAGGCGACAATGTAGTGCGGGCTGATCGCCCACAGAATCTCGGGGTCGTCGATAATATGATTGAGGCCGGAAAGGCCGATGGCCAGGAACCATAGCGCGGTGACCGGACCGAATACGAGGCCGACGCCGCCCGTGCCGAACCGCTGCACGGCAAACAGCATGGCAAGGACGAGCAGTGTCAGCGGCACGACATAGGGCTGGAAGGTAGGTGTTACGACCTCCAGACCTTCGACCGCCGAAAGCACCGAGATAGCGGGCGTGATCACCGCGTCGCCGAAGAACAGCGACGCCCCGATGATGCCGATGCCGAGGATGATAGCCGAGCGCGTGGGGAAACTGCCGCGCACCAGCGCCATCAGCGAGAGCACGCCGCCTTCACCGCGGTTGTCAGCGCGCAGCACGAACATGATGTATTTTATCGTGACCGTGATAGTCAGCGACCAGATGATCAGCGACAGCACGCCAAGGATGTCGCCACGGGTGGCCACATCGCCGCCGGACGAAGCATGCAATGCCTCGCGCAACGCGTAGATCGGGCTGGTCCCGATATCGCCATAGACCACACCGAGCGCGCCAAGCATCAGCATCTTGGTGCTGTGCTGCTCGACTTCAGTATGGCTCGATTGGTCGACGGGTTCTGCCTCACTACCACTATTGGTAAGGGCCATAAACGACACTCCGATAAACGCGCGGTGCTCTACGCTTGCTGCGATGCAATATCAAGTGCCGCAACGTGATGGCTCCCATGCCTGTCACGCTCAGCTCCCGGAGCTACCATCCACAGGCCTTCAAGAAACGTCCCACCGTGCGGGCCATGCCATACTCCAGGGCATCGGCTGTCAACCCATGTCCGATCGATACTTCGGCCAATGCCGGGATACGCTTGGCAAGCGCCGGCAGATTGTCCACGGTCAGATCGTGCCCGGCATTGACCTGAAGCCCTGCCGCGAAAGCCGCGTCGGCGGTTTTTCCCAGTTTTTCCAATTCTTTCGCGGCCTTGGCGGAATCGGAATGGCAACTGCCATACGGGCCGGTGTAGAGCTCGATCCGGTCCGCGCCGGTATCGCGCGCGGCATTCACGCCGGCCGGATCGGCATCGGAAAACAGCGACACGCGAAAACCGCCCTTCTTCAGCCGCTTGACGATCGGCGTCAGGAACGCGGCCTGGGCGACGAAGTCCCAGCCTGATCCGAGGTCGCTTGCGCCGGATCGTCGGGCACCAGCGTAACTTGTTCCGGCTGATGCTTTTCGACAAGCGCCAGGAAGTCCTCGGTCGGATAGCCTTCGATGTTGAATTCCGCGTCCGGAAACTCGTCGTCGATCAGCGCCC
>NZ_RZSL01001030.1:0-1269 GCF_003997355.1 Mesorhizobium sp. M1E.F.Ca.ET.041.01.1.1
GTATTGGCCGGTCGACATCGCCTATTTCGACGACACCGACAAAAGCGGCGAGGAAGTGCCGGAGTACCGGATCAGCTTCAAGCTGCACGAGAACGGCATCACGCGCGATCTCGTGATGGACTATGGCGACTTCTCGATGACCGGCAAATTGGTGAACCTGTCGCTGTTCGACCAGACCAAGCCTTGCCCGGCTTCGAAATAGCGGCGGGTTAAACCACGAAGCGGCCGCCCAAGGCGAACTGACTTGAAGGCGCCGCAATCCAGTCCCACCTTTTCCTGACGGCGTTTTCGGGGGAGAAAGCTTGGGCAGGATCGACGTGTTCGTGGCGCCGCGACCCAATCCGGCGCTGATCAGGGCAATGACGATCGTCAATCGCATCGTCATGCTGCATGGGGTTCCAGGCTTTCGCGACCTTTTGCCGTTCAACCGGCTCGCCGGCCTGCGCGGCGTCGCCAATGTCCGCCATATCGACTTTCCCGCCGCCGACCAGCAACGGCTGAAGGCCTGCTGCGGCGGGGGCCAAGCGACGTTCATCACGCCCAACCATCCGGAATTCTTCACCGACTGGATGATCGACAAGGAGATCGTCTCGCGCGTCAGCCCGCTTGCCGCGTCCTGGGCCACGCATGGCGTGGTCAACGGCCTCGGTCGGCCGATGCAGAAATTCTGGCTGGCCAACAATCTGATCGCGCAGATCCCCGGCAACAACGACGCGGCCAAGGCGCATTCGGTCGACTGGGCGCTCAAGGGCCATGGCGTCCTGCTCCACCCGGAAGGCGCTGTCGGCTGGCACGGCAATTATGTCGGGCCATTGCTTCCCGGCGCAGTTGAGATGGGGCTGGAGGCTTTGCAGCGCGGCCGCGAGACGAACAAGGATTTCAAGGCCTGGGTTGCTCCGATCGTCTGGAAGCTCGCCTTCACTGGCAATGTCGAGCGGGCGCTCGCCAAGGAATGCGCCTATATCGAGAAAAGCCTGAAGATCGAAGGCGCTGCAAACGGCTCGCTGCCGGAACGCGTCTATCGTATCTATTCGACCCTGTTGTCGCGCGACGAACAGGCCTGCGGTCTGACGGTAGAGGAAGGCGTTCCCTATGCTGTGCGCCAGCAACGAGTTTTGGCCCAGCTCGGACGAGAGCTAGCCGCGACCATTGCTGCCGAGCCGGGTCTGGATATGGCCGAGCTGCTGCGAGAGGCACGCCGCTGGCTGCGCGACGGAAAGGCCGATGCCGACGAGCAGAAACGCGTGCGAAAACTGACCGAAACGATCC
>NZ_RZSL01001031.1:0-1268 GCF_003997355.1 Mesorhizobium sp. M1E.F.Ca.ET.041.01.1.1
GTTATCTCCCCCGGATCGATGACGACGTCGCGACCGCCCATGCCGAAGGCAAAGTTGGCGCCGTATTTGGCACCGAGATCCTGTCCCGCCTGGCGGTTGATCTCGACGAAGCGGACATTGAGCTGAACCTGCTGCGAGGAGGAGATATTGACCGAGTTGATCACTTCCTCGTTGCCGGAGAAGCGCGACGCGATCTTGCTCGCCTTCTCGGCCGCGACCGCATCGTCGGCCTCGCCCGACAGTACCACGCGGCCATTGGCCGATCCGACCTTGATCTTGGCATCCGGCACGCTGGCGCGGATGGTGCTCGCGAGTTGGTCGGTATCCAGCGTCACCTCGATATCGATGGTGCCGACGAGGTGCTTGTCCTGGTCGAAGAGGGCAATGCCGGTGGTGCCCAGATTGTTGCCCAGCACATAGAAGGATTTGTCGGTCAGCGGGTTGACGTTGGCGATCTCCGGATCGCCGATGACGATCTGGTAGAAAGCGGCGCTCGTCATGATCGTCTTCGGCTTGCCCTTGGCGACTTTGATCGAGGCGTTCTTGGTCGCCGACACGTAGACGACGTCATTGTTCGCCTGAGCCGGCGCCCCGAAGGCAAGCATTCCGGCGGCTGCCAGGAAAGCGCCCGCCGCCATTGCACGCAGAAGGCGCAGCCCTCTCGTCGTCCGTTCTTTGTTCAACACAGGCATTGTCCCGTCCCCGACCGGTCCCCACCGGCTATTGTTCTTGTTCCTTGGAAGGAACGACGTCTCCCTCGGCTTGCTTGGCAGGAACCTTGTATTCCTCGACCTGCGTGCCGCGCGACACGATCACCGTCTTGAACTTTGGCTCCTCCGGCTCCTTCGCCACCGCATTGACCAGCGAGGCGGCGCTTGCCTCTGCGCTCGCGGCGACCGAGCCGCCGAAGGAGGAGATGGTGGTGAGCCCATTGTTGCCGGCGCTGGCGTCGGCGGCGGACCGCAAAGACAGCGACAAGGTGCCGACGGTGCGGGCGAGCGCGACTTTCTGCGCCCCTTCGTTCGTCACCTCGAGGGTCACGGAATTGGCGACCTGCGGCTCGGTCTTGCGCTCGTCCGCGCCCTGCCCGACGGACAGCACCTTGGCGTCCGAGACGACGATTTCGGATGTGACCGTCGAGCCGGATGCCCCTTGAGCGTTCTTGGCCACTTCCTGGATTTCGCCAGCATCGCGCGTCAGCACGACGTCGACCCGGTCGCCCGGCGTGATGAAGCCGCCGACGCCGGCGATCTCGTCGGTGCGGATGG
>NZ_RZSL01001032.1:0-1268 GCF_003997355.1 Mesorhizobium sp. M1E.F.Ca.ET.041.01.1.1
GATGAAGACCGGCTAAAGCGCGCCGCGATCTTTCAGATCGCTTCTGCGCTTCAGGTTTTGTTTTTACGCATGTCTTTTTCCCGAAACCGGGTCCCACTTTCGGGAGACATGCTTTGAGCCGTCCGCCGACGAGACGGCTCAAGCCGGCAATCCCGCCCCGGGAGCCATCAACTCCGCAGCGCCACATAGATCGCCGGAATGACGAGCAACGTCAGCAGCGTCGAGGAGGCAAGCCCGAACAGCAACGAGATGGCGAGACCCTGGAAGATCGGGTCCGTCAGGATCACCGCCGCGCCGATCATCGCGGCCAGCGCGGTGAGCAGGATGGGCTTGAAGCGGATCGCGCCGGCCTTGAGCAGGATGTCGACCAATGGCCGGTCGGTGCCGCGGGAGTGGCGGATGAAATCGACCAGCAGGATCGAGTTGCGCACGATGATGCCGGCCAGTGCGATGAAGCCGATCATCGAGGTGGCCGTGAAGGGCGCGGCGAAAGCCCAGTGGCCGAGCATGATGCCGATCAACGTCAGCGGGATCGGGGTGAGGATCACCAGCGGCAGCCGGAAGGAGCCGAACTGCGCGACGACCAGGATATAGATGCCCAGGATCGCCACCATGAAGGCGGCGCCCATGTCGCGGAAGGTCACCCAGGTCACCTCCCATTCGCCGTCCCACAGAAGCGTCGGCTTCGATTCGTCGTCCGGCTGGCCATGCAGCGCGATCGCCGGCTTCGGCAGCGCCCCCCAGTCCGCCCGAGCGATCGCGTCGTCGACGGCGAGCATGCCGTAGACAGGCGCCTCGAAGGCGCCGGCCAACTCGCCCATCACCATTTCGGCGGGGCGGCCGTTGTGGCGGAAGATCGGGTACGAGGCGGGCTCGCCCGCAAGGCGCACCACGTCGCCGAGCTCGACCACGTCGCGAGCGCCCGGCAAGGCATTGGCCGGCACCGGCGTCGCCAGCGCGCGCTGGTCGACGATGCCGTCGCCCTTCGACAGGGCGATGCGGATCGGGATCGGATAACGGCCGCCGCCGCGATGCGAATAGCCGACCGTGGTGCCGCCGAAGAGATAGCCCAGCGTGTCGTGAACATCCGACTGCTCGACCTTGTAATATTCGAGATTGTCCTGGTCGATCGACAGCCGTTGCCTTTGCGGCTGGTTGTGGAAGCTGTCGTCGACGTCGACGATGAACGGGACGCTCGAGAAGGTCTCGCGCACCTTGGCCGCGACGGCGCGGCCAAGGTGCGCGAGACCTTCTCGAGCGTCCCGTTC
>NZ_RZSL01001033.1:0-1267 GCF_003997355.1 Mesorhizobium sp. M1E.F.Ca.ET.041.01.1.1
CGCTGAGGCCCTTCATCCCGGGCCTCGGAAACCCTGAGCGCGCCTGGCTGGTCGTGGCGATGAGCTCGACGCTCGCCGGCAATTTCACCCTGCTCGGCTCCGTCGCCAATCTCATCGTCGCCGAGCAGGCGAAAGCGGCGGGCAAGGAACTGTCCTTCTCCGCCTTCTTCAAGGTCGGCCTGCCGCTGACCTTGCTGACTCTCCTCGCCGGCACGGCCTGGCTGGCTTTCACCTCCTGACTTCGAACTTTTCCGCCGCGACAAAAATCTGTCGCGGGTGTCCATCGAATCGATTGCGCAAACGTTTCGATGGCTCTATGGTCTCGCCAGATCCGCCGAAGAGCGGACGGGAAACGCATCTAAGGGAGGAGCGCTTGCGGGCACTCCGTTCGCATGCCGACAATGGCTGAGGTCGCGCGCCGCGCCGGCGTTTCGGTTTCCACCGTCTCGCATGTCGTCAACCGCACGCGCTTCGTCTCGCCCGAGAAGGCGCAGCTCATCAACGACGCCATCGCCGCCATGGGCTACCAGCCCAACGAGCTGGCGCGCTCGCTGAAAGTCGCCTCGACCAACAGCGTCGGGCTCGCCATCTCGGCGATCTCCAACCCTTACTTCACCGACATCATTTGCGCCGTCGAAGCCGAATGCGCGCGGCTCGGCCTGATGGTGTTCCTGTCGGACACGCAGGAAGACCCCGACCGCGAGCTCCAAGTGGTGCGCGCCTTCCACCAGCGCCGCGTCGACGGCGTGATCCTGGCCCCGTCCGGTTCGCCTGAGCGCGCGATCGCCTATCTCGCCGACAAGAAGCTGCCTTGCGTCTTGATCGACCGCTTCGCCGACGACCGCTTCGACCAGATCGGCGTCGAGAACGAGACGGCGATGCGGGCGCTGATCGACCATGTCGCTTCCTTCGGCCACAGGCGTATCGGCTACATTGCCGGCCAGCCGGGGCTCGCCACCACGCGCGAGCGCGTCGACGCCTTCCGCGCCTCGCTTGCAGCCAATGGACTTGAGTGCCTGCCGCACTATGTCTCGCCGGAGAATGTCGACACGGCGAGCGCCACGGTATCGACCCATGCGATCCTGTCGCTGCCCGCGCCGCCCACCGCATTGGTCACCGGCAACAACATGACGACGATCGGGGCAGTCCGCGCCATCCGCGAGAAGGGTCTTTCGATCCCGCGTGACCTCTCGCTGGTCGGCTTCGACGATTTCGAATGGGCCGACTGCTTCGAACCCAGGCTGACGCTTGTCGAGCAGCCTTGCAC
>NZ_RZSL01001034.1:0-1263 GCF_003997355.1 Mesorhizobium sp. M1E.F.Ca.ET.041.01.1.1
CATTCGGCGTGCGGATCAGTCGGAGCCAGGCAAGCCGCTGCCGGTCGCTGAGGCGTGGGCCGGCGGCGGGCGCGCTCATCCCTTCGCCCCGATCTTGCCCTCGGTGCCGGCGAGAAGGCGCGAGATGTTCGCGTGGTGCTTGATGAAGACGATCAGGCTCATCACCGCGAACAGGCCGGCAATCTGCGGTGTGCTGATGAAATAGAGAGCGATGGGCACGGCCACCGCCGCCGCCAGCGCCGCCAGCGAGGAATAGCGGAACAGGAAAGCCATGGCGAGCCAGACCACTGCGAAGACAAGCATGCCTTGCCAGGCAAGACCGAGCAGCACACCGAGGTAGGTGGCGACGCCCTTGCCGCCCTTGAAGCCGAGCCAGACCGGAAAGAGATGGCCGAGGAAGGCGCCGAAGCCAGCCGCGAGCGCCAGTTCCGGTGCGAAGCGGCCGGCGATCAACGCTGCCGCCGTGCCTTTCAGGGCGTCAAGCAGCAGCGTCGCGGCGGCGAGCCCCTTGTTGCCGGTGCGCAGCACATTGGTGGCGCCGATGTTGCCGGAGCCGATGTTGCGCACGTCGCCGAGACCGGCGGCGCGGGTGATCAAGAGTCCAAACGGGATCGAGCCGAGCAGATAGCCGAACAGCAAAGACAGGACATAGCTCATTGTTTTCCCCCGCTTCTCTGCCTTCGGCCCGAATCGCGGCACTGGTCGCGGTCCGGGTTTCTTGTGCTCTCAGGCTGAAAACACTGTGCGGCCCGCAACCATCGTTTGCAAGACCTTGCCCTGCAGGCGCGCGCCTTCGAAACAGGTGTTCTTCGAGCGCGAGCGAAGCCCGCTCTCGCTGACGATCCACGGCTCGTCGAGATCGACCACGGCGAGATCGGCCGCAGCGCCCGGCTTAAGCGTGCCGCCGGGCAGGCCGAACAATCTTGCCGGCGCGGTCGAAAGCGTCTCGATCAGCCGAAGCAGCGGGACGTCGCCATTATGGTAGAGCCGAAGTGCCGCGCCAAGAAGCGTCTCCAGCCCGATCGCGCCGGCAGCGGCGTCGGCGAAGGGCAGGCGCTTGGTGTCGACGTCCTGCGGGTCGTGCGAGGAGACGATGATGTCGATCGTGCCGTCCTTGATCGCCTCAATCATCGCCAGCCGGTCGTCCTCGGCGCGCAAGGGCGGGGTCAGCCGGAAGAAGGTGCGGTATTCGCCGACATCATTCTCGTTGAGCGACAGATTGTGGATGGCGACGCCCGCCGTGACATTGGCGCCGTCCGTCTT
>NZ_RZSL01001035.1:0-1260 GCF_003997355.1 Mesorhizobium sp. M1E.F.Ca.ET.041.01.1.1
ATGCGCAGCCTGCCATCACAATTGGACGCTTGGCCGAAATGCCGTGCTGCATCAGCGCCAATGAGTTCAGGCCCGATGAGTGGCTCGTCCTGAGATTACTTGCGGATCGTTCCCGGCGTTGGCTGAAACGGGTCGCCAGCCGAGAGCCGTCTGCACTCCCAAGGATCTAAATCAAAAAGAAAAGAATTGCCGAGCAGATCGAGGCCAGCGGCTTAGAACGTCCTAACTGCTGGAAGAGCTACCTCGAGACATTCGAGGCGATAATGCCGGATCCCGCCGAGATTGGACTGACCGCCGAGTAGCCCAGAGTTGGCTTACTCCGGGAGTTTGACAAGCCCGCCTTCGAGGCTGTAGCACGATCCAAAGCTGAAAAGTCGCAAGGCAGAACAGTTTGAGCCTTTGACGAACCCAAACCCCTTGCTTGCGTTGAACCGATGCCGAGGGTTCGTCCAGCACGGTCGAATTGCAACTATGCCGCGGACGGAGCCTTCGCTTTGATAAGGACATCGATGCCGCCATTCTGGCGCGGCTGATCCGTGCGGTTGAGGCAGCATGATCGGACCGGGAACTGGCGTTCGGGTCTACCTTGCCTGCGGCGTAACAGACATGCGCAAAGGGATCGAAGGCCTGGGCGCCCTGACCCAGGATGTGCTGCGTCAGAAGCCGACGGGAGGAGCGGTCTTCGCCTTTCGGGGCAGGCGCGGCGATCGTTTGAAGCTTCTTTATTTTGATGGCCAGGGGTTCTGTCTCTACTACAAGGTCTTGCAGAAAGGCCGCTTTCCGTGGCCATCGGCGGCGGATGGGACAGCTCGACTGACGTCAGCGCAAATGGCGATGCTGAGGGAAGGGATTGACTGGTGACGCCCCAGCTGGGGAGCGCCGCCGGCGCGTGTCGGGTGATTTTATCCTTTTGAACCTGCTTGTTTATATGGCTCTTCTGCCTGACTTGTGGTAGTCAGGCATCGTGCGCGCAGAGGCCCACATTATCGGAATTGAGCCGAGGATTAGCCGCACCTTCGAGCTGCCGATGGCGCTCAACCTTGCCCAACTCCACGAGGTGCTCCAGGCCTCCTTTGGTTGGACCGGTAGCCATTTGCACCAGTTCAACATCGGAGGCATCATCTATGGCGCGCCGGAGTTCGACGACGACGGCTTCACCGCCAATCGCATCTTCGAGGCAACCGAGTTACGGATGGTCGATTTCGTTTTTTTCTACGATCCCGACGAGCAGCCCATCACGATCCTCTATGAGTACGACTT
>NZ_RZSL01001036.1:0-1258 GCF_003997355.1 Mesorhizobium sp. M1E.F.Ca.ET.041.01.1.1
ATCCAGCGCGTCCAGCGTGTCGGCCGCTGGGCCTTTGCCGCTGCGACGATCACGCAGGAGGAGATCGCCGGGCATCTGAAGCGCGTCCGCAACGACTATTGCAGGGGCTCATTGCGGGACACGATCAACCGCTTCATCCCGCAACCCGCCGGGCCGCGCCGCGCCCATATTCGCATGCCCGAGCCCTTGGCGTTGCATGCTTGTGACAGCTCGCTCGACAAGGCGCTCGCTACATTGCGCTCGCGCATGCAGGAAGCCGTCACGCGGATCGTGACTGAGCTCGACGCCGGCGGCGGCTTCATTTCCTATCCGAATCCCTTCTATCATCGCTGACTTCACATTGGCCCGAGTGATCGGGAGCGGGCCGTCCATGTCGGTTGGAGTGCGGCAGGTTCAATGGCTGTCTATGTCGATGCGGCGATCTGGAAATGGGCCGGCCATCGTTGGTGCCATCTGCTCGCCGACGACACCGCCGAGCTGCACCGCTTCGCCGCCGAGCTCGGCGTCAAGCGCTCGTCCTACCAGGGGCCGCCCAAGACTTCGGCGCCACACTATGACATAACCGGCTTCGAACGCGACCGCGCCGTGCGGCTCGGCGCCGTAGAATGCAGCCGCGAGGAGATCGTCGCGATCTTCCGCCGCGTGCGGGTGCCAAATGGGAAAATAAGACCATGACGCTGACGACATTTCTGGCTTACTGCGGTGCGATAACGCTCGCCGCCGCCACGCCCGGCCCTGCCATGTTCACCGTCATCACCAACGGCGTCTCGCGTGGGTTCGTCCGCGCCTTGGTGGCCGGTGTCGGCGTCGCCGCCGGCGACGCGGTGCTGGTGACCCTGGCGCTGTTGGGTCTCGTGGCACTGGCACAGACCTTCGAATGGGTGTTCCTTGCGCTGAAATATGCGGGCGCCGCCTATCTGGTCTTCCTCGGCATCAGGATGTGGCGATCGGCCGCTACCCATGAAGATGGGGCGCGCACGGCCCAGGCAGGGCTCTTCCGATCGTTTTTCCTCGGGGCCTCGATCGCGCTCGGCAATCCAAAGGCGATCCTTTTCCACGCCTCGATTATGCCGCTGATCCTCGACCTGGACGCCATGACCTTTGCCGACGGGCTGCTGGTGGTCATGGTCGTGATCGGCGTCAACATCGTCACCATGGGGATCTACGCGGCACTTGCCGGGCGGGCTTCGGGCTGGTTCAGGACTCCGCGGCGCATGCGCCTGATGAACAGGTTCGCCGGCGGCGCCATGATCGGTAC
>NZ_RZSL01001037.1:0-1255 GCF_003997355.1 Mesorhizobium sp. M1E.F.Ca.ET.041.01.1.1
GCTGTTGAGCGCCCTCACCTCGCAGGCCTCGCAAGGCGTCGCGCAACGCGAGCAGTCGTTGCAGTCGGCCAGCGGCCAGATCGGACAGTCCGAGGACGTCAAGGGATCGGTCGATCAGAACACGCGCATGCAGCTCGAGAACGCACGCGCGGTCAACGAGCTCATCGGCGTCCAGAACGGTGCCGTCGCCGCGCTCAACGAGGAAATGAAGACCCGGCTGTTGCGGCAAAGCCAGGTGCAAAAGCTGATGACGCCGGCGCAAGTCAATCCGTTCGAAAATTTCGGCACAAGCGGGAACTGATCGTGAGGTGCCGAGCGAAACGGATGCCAGCCTGGTGGCGGCGGGTCGGTGTCGTCGCCGCAACGGTGGCGAGCGTCATGCTGGGCGGCTGCGCGGGGCCAGGTCGCGAGCTCAAGGCGCCTTGCGCGCCGTTGGCCTATGCTGGCGATACGAGCTGCGGACCCCTAAAACCGGTCAACGCGCCGCCCTTCGATCGTGTTGTCGAGGCTGGATGAACGGGTTGGCGACAAGCATTCTGGGCGGCATCGATGACGTCGGACGGGGCTTTGTCTCCAGCGTCTACCTGCAGCTCGGCTATGCGCTGGGCAATGTCTACGCGCTCATGCTCACCCTCTATATCATCTGGTGGGGCTACTCGATCCTCAGCGGCCGCGAGGCGATCTCTCCGATCGAGTCGGCATACCGTCTCGGCCGTGCGGTCGTCATCTATCTGCTGCTGAATGGATGGGGGACGTTCTCCGAGACGATCTACAAGCTCGTGCAAGCCGTGCCGAGCGAAATCGGCAAGATCATCGTCGGGGCCGTCTCGCGCGCCACTGGAAACCAGCTCTCGGATCAAGATGCGATCCCAGCCCTGATCGACAATCTCTACCGCGGCGCCCAGGACGTTGCCAATCAGGTCTACAGCGGCACTTTCTACGACATATTCAGCGCGCTGCTTTCCACCATCGTCCTTCTGGCCGCCATCATCTTTTCGGCGCTTGCGATCGCGGCAATCATCGCGGCCAAGATCATGCTGTTCATCACTTTGGCGCTCGCGCCGGTCTGGATTGTGATTTGGCTCTACCGGTGTTCAACCCGGATGAGCGAGGGATTCATTTCGCTCACCACCTATCTGATCATCCAGCAAATCCTCATCTACGGCTTCCTGGGCTTTTATTTTTCGCTGGTCAATCTGGCCTTGAACACTGCCACCTCGGGAGGCGCCAGCGTCGACAACAAGATGTCCATGGT
>NZ_RZSL01001038.1:0-1253 GCF_003997355.1 Mesorhizobium sp. M1E.F.Ca.ET.041.01.1.1
ATCATGGCGGTCGCGCGGGCGGTGCTCGAGGAGCGCGCGCCCGGGCACAAATTCGTGCTCGCACATCATGCCGAGACGAAGCACGTCCATATCCACGCCATGGTGCAGGCGCGGTCGGCCGACGGCGAGCGGCTGACGTTCTACAAGGCGGATCTCCACGCCTGGCGGGAAGCGTACGCTGAGAAGGCGCGCGAACACGGCATAGCGATGGTCGCAACGCGCCGGTACGATCATGCAATGAGCCGACCCTATACGAAAGAACATGCGGGCGCCTACAAACGCGCGCAGCACGATGCGCGCTATCAGGTCAGTGACAAGACCGTCGCGCGCGTGGAGGACAAGCAGCGGAGTCGTATGGATAGCAGATTGCTCGTCGCCAATGGCGGAGCGATCGCCGGCGTGTGGCAGCGGACGGCCGCCGTGATGCGGGCGGCTGGCGTCACCGGCCAGGCCCTGACCGCGGCCGAGGCGATCGGCAAGAATGTCCTCCAGATTCATGCGCACAGGGCAGGCGAGAAGCCGGCCGCTGGCGTCTTCAAAGATGGCGGGGGACCGGCGCCGACCTCGTCCTTCTTGTCCCATCCCGGCATGAAAGAATTGACCAGGCTGATAGGAGCTACCGAAATGGCGCAGACACCTTTGGAAATGCGGCAGAAGATGGCGCGTGTGAATCAAGCGTTGGATCAGATGCGGGACACGCTCCCCAACGCCGAGCAAACGCGTTTCGAGCAATACCGTGAGGGCGTGAACGACAAGATGCACGATCGTCTCGCTCGGCTCCAGTTCGAGCAGCAAAAGGGTGCAGGGGGCGCCGGCGAGGCCGCGCCTGAAAGAGATGCGCGCGGCCGCGATTTGCCGAGCCGAGACGATACGCGTCAGCCCGAGACCTCGGCGCGACATGCCGAAAAGGCGCGGCAACGCGTTCAGCAGCAGAAAGACTTAGCTAAGCAAAAGGGCCGGCAGGCCGACGATCAGGACCGCAAGACACAGCGCAGCCAGGACAACGAATACGAGCGCTAAGCACTTATCTTTCGAAGGTGGGCCCGGTTTCGGGAGAAGACATGCTTAATTCAAGCCCTTAGACAAGGTGCCCGAGTCCTTTTCAGGTGCCCTGTTTTATGTGCGGCCACCGCGCGCCGCCAAACCCAATGGCCGGCTTTGCCGCCTAAAGTCAACTCTTCTCAGCGGAAACGGAGCTTGTTGGACCCCACCAACAATGACCGCCGACGCGCGGTTGTAGGACGGGATCACTC
>NZ_RZSL01001039.1:0-1250 GCF_003997355.1 Mesorhizobium sp. M1E.F.Ca.ET.041.01.1.1
GTCACCGGGCCACCTTCAGCCAGGTCGTCCGCTTCGCGCCGGCCGACCGCGACGGCAACACCGCCTTCTATAATCCGATGGACTTCATTTCGCTCGATTCGGCGCAGCGGGACATCGACCTGCGCAATATGGCGGCCGCGCTCTTTCCGCGGCCGCCTGCGAACGCCGATCCCTATTGGGTCAACGATGCGCGCCTCCTCTTCACCGGCATTGCCTCTTACGTCATGGAGTCGCCGAAGATTGCCGACGAAAACCGCAGCTTCGCCACCATCCTCAAGATCATGAACGGCGCCGATGAGCCGATCCTGGAGTTCCTGGCTAGCCTGCGCGACACCCGCCGGCATGAAGTGTCGGATTTTACGCTGCAGACGCTGCTGCCCTACGCGGATATGGCGGAGAAGCAGTTTTCCGGTCTCTATGCCGGCGTGCGCACCGGCATGGCGCCCTTCCTGAACGAGCGGTTGATTCGGGCAACCTCCCGGAGTTCCTTCGACATCCGCAATCTCAAAAGCGAGCGGGTCTCGCTCTATCTTGATTTCCGGCGCGAGCAGATGGCTTCCCTCGGCCCGCTTTTTAATGTGCTCATCACGCAGATGATGAACTTCATGTCCGAATCCATGCCACGCCCCGGCGAGCACCAGGTGCTTGTCCTGCTCGATGAATTTCAGAACCTCGGCAAGCTTGAGAAGGTGACGGACATGGCCACCGTCCTTGGCGGCCACGGCGTGCCGATGTGGTTTTTCGTGCAGTCGCTCAAATCGGTCGACGAGATCTACCGCAAGGAAAGCCGCGAAACGCTGATCAACGCTGCCCGTGTCCAGATCTTCTTCGGCGCCCAGGAGACCGACGATCTGCGCTACGTCTCCGATCAGATAGGCGAAACGTCCGAACCCCAGAAGGACGTCACCAGGACCCAGGCGAGCCTTTTCGACACCTATTACACGCGCTCCGTCCACAGCAAGACAGTGCGCCGGCCGCTTATGCGGCCGGACGAAATTCGCACCATGGATAAGAGCAAGGTCGTCATTTTGCCGCGGGGCGAAAATGCAATCCTTGCGACTCGCAATTTCTATTTCGCTGATCGGGAGCTCTCCAGGCGGGCTTTCATGGTGCTCCCGGCGAGCGTAAAGCACGCCAAACCAGTCGCTGCCGCCGCTGCCCTCCCCTCTCCGTCTGTCCAGTCGATCGTGCCGGTTGGGCCACGCTACCGCTCCGGCATCACACAATCGCGGCCGCAGCGCGGTGCGACG
>NZ_RZSL01000103.1:0-14953 GCF_003997355.1 Mesorhizobium sp. M1E.F.Ca.ET.041.01.1.1
TTATTCAAAGCGTGTGCACGAAGAGACTGACACTCAAAGGCGGTCGGGTGGAGTCGCTGACGACGGAACTAGCCAAGAGGGCCGAAGGAGCAGTTAAGGCCTAATCCTACCCGTCACACCAGGGAGAAACGTTCGGTCGAATTTGCGACGGATACCCGTCCGCGCTAGTCGCCGCATTATCTTCCGTGTTCTACAAAAACCCATAGCTGAAACGTTATGAAGTTCAGAACTGGGATGAGAACACTAATAATTGCAAATGTCAGCCATCCCGTGAAATACCCGGCGCCAGACAGATACGTCACCACGGCAATGATTACGATGTTGGTGATCTGGACAACGCAGAATTTTATCCACTCGGTATCAAGGCGCCCTTCCGACAGGAAGGTAAATCGGCGATGACCCATGAATGAGACAGGCAAAAGAGCTGCGTAGGCCGTGTACGCTGCGATAGTTTCGCCACTTCCGAGAAATAAAAGGGCATTGGCCAAGGCAAAATAGGCAACCGTGTTAAAGAGACCCACAGCCGTGAAGGTCAATATCTGCCGGACTTTCTCGAATGGAATCTTCAACGCCGGCCTTGTACGTAATACTGCGCCCCGAACGGCACGAAACCCAATGCTTCGTCAATCCGCCGCAGAGGGCCGTTTATCGATGGGACATTGAGTATGTATCGGCCGTCGACATCGCGGAGGCCGGCATCATGCAGATGCTTCATGACCTGTCCCTTCGAGAGCAGAACTGCATCCTCATCGAAGGGACAATTCGAAACAGCACGCCGCGTCAAAGGATTGTAGGGATTGTGCTCAAATATGAGCACGACACCTCCCGGCCGCGTCACGCGAGCGAGTTCCGCAGCGAAAAGTTTCCAGTTTTCTGGTGGAACATGGTGCATGACGCAGATTGCATAGGCTGCATCAAAGCTGTCGTCCGGGAACGGAAGGGTGCTGCCATCCGACACAGCATAGGCAATGCCGGGGTTCCTCACCTCAGCCTCGGCTATACACTCAGATGAGGGATCGACCCCCGTCAGTCGGCCGATGCTCCCGCGCAAGATACCGTGATAGTTCCCGACGCCGCAGCCCACATCCAGTACAGAGAGTGCATCCGCCGGGCCAATGTCTCTTTCTAGGATATCAATCAGCCGGACCGCCTTCGCGCGCGTAAAGAAGTCGACGTCCAGGCCGGAAAAGGAAATCGCACCATTCACGGCATCCGCGTATGTGGTCCTGTACGCATCGAACTCGCTGCCGGCCATTTCCAACCTTTTTATGTTCCACTTCTGCCGAATCTGCCCTAACAGCGTCGACGGATTGAAATGTCGTATCGGGACTAGGACATGAGGCTATCAGAAGGCAATAGGCAACTGGTCCTGACTGCGCTGGTTTCGGTCCCGATCCTGATCGGCGTAGGTGCCGCGTACGTACATATCGAAGATCCCGGCTATATATGGGACTACGGCGCATACTGGAAGATTTTTCAGCAATACGGGGACCTGATCGGCTCAGGTTCGGACTGGCTCCACAGAGCGCTCGGTTCAATCCGGAATGACGACTACAATGCATCGGCCGCGATACTGCTTTATCCTTTCTTTGCCTTGTTCGGCGGCAGTAGGACTGTATACATTGTCGCGATCATCTTAGCGTATTTGCTACCGGCAATACTGACCATAACGGCTATCAGTGGACGAATTTCGAAGGCGTCCGTCAACACCCTTCCTTGGATTTTCCTGATCGCCGCCACATACCTCCCATTTTGGACGCCCACTCTCCGAGGCATGCTGGACGTCGTTGGGTTAGCCCCCCTTGGACTGGCGACTCTTCTCGTTTTCAGATCGAATTTTCTGGAACGCAGGCCTGTGGTTTATGGACTGATGATCGGCGTATTGGTCTGGACGCCGTTCCTCTTTCGCCGTTGGTATGCATTCAGCGTGGTGGTTTTTTTTGTCGTGTCGTTTCTGTTCGGATTGATCCGGCACTGGCGATCCGGCCGCTCTGGACTGACGCACCTTTTGGCAGCACTGTTCATCGCGGGCGTCTGCTTTCTAGCGCTATCGCTCTGGTTCCAGTCCGGTCTGGTCATGCGAGCGCTTTCGACATCCTATGGCGATCTTTACGACTCGTACCAGGTGTCGCCATCGGTTCACCTCAGGATGGCCTGGGGCAGATTGGGGCCGTGGGTCGCGGCGATGATGGCCATCGGGTTCGCTGTGACGTTGGCAAGGAAAAACTTCGAAGCGCTATTTTGCCTGTGCGCCGCAGTTGCGACTTTCATCATCTTCGCCAAAACCCAGCAACTTGGACCGCATCACTTCTTGCCGGTCGCGTTCTGGCTCTTCCCTATCTACTTTTTGGGCGTCGATTGGACGGCTGGTCGGCTCCTGGCGCTGCCCGCGAACTGGAGGATGCTTCCATTTGGGGCGCTATCGGTTCTAATTTTTGTAGTCAGCATCGCACCGGTTGCGAGCATTTCGGGAGCGCTTAGGCTGGTCGTTCCGCAAGTTGACAACAGGCCACTCAAGATCGAAAATCTTGCTGAGTATGAAAGGCTGGTGCACGATCTCGAGACCACACTGAAGCCTGACGAGCACGTCGTCATCTTTTCTTCAAGCTTGGTGCTTTCGGACTCGCTTGTAGCAGTTCTGTCGCCCGCGTTAGACCCTCATATAAATTATGCGCCGCACATTGCGAAGGTGAACCTCTTCCCCTTCGAAATCCTTCGGTCGGACTATGCGATAGCCGTCACACCACCGCAAAGCGGTAGCGGTCAAGCTCCCGGCAGTCAGGCCAATATTACGGTTCCCGGCGAAATGCTGTTGAAGCACGCCGGATTTGGCGAAGCATTCGAGCAGACCGGGAAGACCTACAAACTCGCCGCAAATGTGACCGGATATCTGCTGCATCGTACAAGGCCCGTGACAAACACGGAAATGAAACAACTGCTTGATATTCTCGGCTCCACCTATCCCGATTGGCCGGCATATTACTTTCACACCATGTCGATACCGTTCACCGCCAGGGAAGCTCAACTGGGCGATGTCTGGGGCACAGTGGCGCCCCTGGGTCCCAGCAACCTCTTCCTCCACCCTGGCGCAACAAAGCCCACCTCGGTGTCAATTCCGCTGGAATCTTCCGTAGCCGAGAGGCCGACCTCTATGGCTTTCTCGATCAGTTCTGATGTTCTCAAAAAGTGCCCGAATGCCGACGGGGTAATAGGTCGGGTTGAGCTGGATGCGAGCAAAATTTGGAGCGGCCCCGTAGTGCCCGGGGATCAGGTCTCGATCGATTTGCCACCCGAAGACGGACGCCTGACTATCACCGTCGAGAACAGATCAGGTCCTGACTGCGATCACGTCGACGTTTCCTTCAAACAGCCATCTCAGTAGGAGGATGTTGTGGACGCCTCAAAGGTAGATAAACAACTAGATCGGATCGCTCTGTCCATAGTCGTGCCGGTTTATCGAAGCATGGACGTCCTGCCGGAACTTGTTGCGCAGATTGAGCGAGTTCTTTCGGTGAGCGAACTCTCCAAATCCTTCGAAATAGTGCTGGTGAACGATTGCAGTCCGGACAAGAGCTGGCTGATCATCGAAGATCTCGCCAAAGAAAACCAATTTGTCAGGGGTGTTTCGCTGCGCAAGAACGCGGGGCAACACAACGCCATTATGGCCGGGCTCAGGTTTTCGCGAGGTGACATCATCATCATCATGGACGACGACCTCCAGCATCCTCCTTCAGCCCTGCTCCAGCTTGCTGGAGCCATCGCGGCAGGGTCGGACGTTTGTTACACTCGATATCGAGGGCGCCAGCACACGGCCTGGAAGCGTTGGGGCAGCAAGTTCAATGATTGGGCGGCCGCAGCGATCCTAAAAAAACCTCGCGGACTCTATCTCTCTTCCTTCAAGGCGCTGAGCCGGGACATCGCTGACGCCATTCTGCTGTACGATGGCCCATACACCTATGTCGATGGCCTGATCTTGAACACCACGGGCGCGATTTCCTCGATAGATATCGATCATCAGAAACGCTGGGCTGGCGAAGGCAACTACAACCTCAAAAAGTCGGTCTCGCTTTGGCTGAAAATGGCCACCGGATCATCTATCTACCCACTTCGGCTGGCCACGATTGCCGGTTTTCTGGTCGCTGGCGGCAGCCTGCTCGTTCTCGGCTATGTCGTGGCAGAAAAGATAACTCACCCTGAGATGCAGCCCGGCTGGGCGTCGCTTATCGCAACAACCCTATTTATTGGCGGCCTCCAGATGATCTTCTTGGGAATCCTGGGGGAGTACATCGGACGCATCTATGTTCGCGTCAACAACATGCCCCAGTTTGTAGTCGCACGAACAACCTTCGCTCGGGAAATTACAACTTCTAACCTCCCCTAGCAGCGGGAAATTTGCTCAGCGAAGCGATGGCGGCTACACATCGGCTAGACCACACCGGCCTTGGCCAGGGTCTCAAGCGCGGGAGAAACCCCGCCATTTAAGTAATCGCTAAATACCTGTCGATGCGCGATAAATTGGCTATAGCGACAACGAAATTGCGACCAATGGTGAGTTGACCTTGCCTAGGTTGACTGAAATCCAGCGCGTGCTACACGGGCACACGACTTCAGACGAGGCAAGCAAAAGGAAATGGCCAGCATGTTTTCCGTAGCCATCCCTCACTTGAATGCTGCGGAACGCGCCGCGGTTGGCGGATGCACCGTCGAAGAGGCACTCGTTTTCCTGCGCCGATTGAGTCTGGACGATTTCGGGCTTTTTATGATTTCCTTGCCGAACAGAGACTATCCCGGTCTGTCCCGCCTACTGCCCGCGATGGCCAGTGAGGACGTGCAGAAGACTTGGACCGGGGCATCTGGCCTCGACCTCTATCGGCAGACTTCAACCTTTGCGCGTCAGTTGGAGAACAACTTCACAAGATATATCAAGGCACCGCTGGCTGACTCAGAAATCCTCGATTTTGGGTGCGGCTATGGCCGGATTCTTCGCATGATGTACTACTACAGCGACCCGGCCAATATTTGGGGCGTCGACGCCTGGGACAAATCTCTCGATCTATGTCGAGAGGCACGGTTACCTGGCAAGTTCGCCCAATCGGAACGGGTTCCCTCTTCCCTGCCCGTCGGCAACCAGAAATTCGACCTGATCTTCGCTTTTTCCGTGTTTACCCACCTTGCGCCACCAACCGCGAGAGCCTGCCTCGCGGCGCTTCGCAATCACATCAAGCCCCGCGGACTGTTCGTGGCCACCATTCGGCCTATTGAATTCTGGCCATTCATCGATCGCGTTCGGAACACTTCGTTCACATCGAAGATGCAATCCGATCATCGTCGGAACGGGTTTGCCTATCTGCCACATGCCGGCCCCGAGGGGGAAACATATGGCGACATCTCGTGCGAGATCGATTTTTTGCGCGGGCAGGGTTGGACGGTTGTAGGCCATGATCGATCGATACTCGATCCGTTCCAAGTATCTGTGCTGATGCAACCTGGCTAATGGTGGCTCGCGAGCCGGGATGCTGCGGATCGAGCGCGCCGAGACTTTGCGAAATTAACCATCAAGGCTTGTTTTTGTCCCTGGATTCGTTGGAAGATCACGATCTGCCTAATGACATTGCGGTTTCAATGATCAATGCTACAGACCTTCGCTGAGGTCGATTCCATGACGATCATCCTTCACATCGGCGTACACAAGACAGGCACTAGCGCGCTGCAATCGTTCCTGCACCGGAACTCCGCGCTGCTTGCTGATCGTGGTGTCATTTACAAACCGACGATCCCCGATTGGCCGAACCACAACCCATTGGCCATGGCATTCATGCCGGGGTCGATCGATCATGGCCCAACACGGCTGGCAATGACGCTCGCAGAGGCAGAAAACAAAACGGTGCTCATCAGCTCGGAAATGCTTTGCGAGCCGGAAGTAGATTTTGATCTGTTGCTATCATGCCTTAAGGGGCACGACGTTCGCGTCATCGCTTATGTACGTCACCCAAGTGATATCGTTGTCTCCGCCTTCAATGAAGTGGTCCGTCATCATGACAGACATTGGACGCGCCCGCTGAACGAGGAACCCTTCGCATACGACCCGTCGCAGTTGGACCTGCTGCGACCGTGGCTGAAAATCCCGAACATTACTCTGGCCCCATACGATCGGTCGCAATGGGTCGGCGGCTCAATTTTCAGCGATTTCCTGGCCATGATCGGCGTGTCGGGCGACAGTTTCGATTTCAGCCAGACCGGCGGGAATGAATCGCTGTCCTACCCTTTGATCGAGGCATTGAGACATGTGAATATTGCTTGTCCCTCCGCCGATCAGCATCGCGCAATTCTCGAGCTTTTGCAGACCATTAAATGCGGGCCGGGCGAGTACCCGTTGACGCGGAAGAACGTCAGGAAATGCATCAAGCGGATGCGTTTGGCGCTGCCCTCCTACCGCCCGCATTTCCGCTCCGGGTTCGACGAGGGATATCTTCTTGAGCCGCGGCATGAACCCGAAGGCGGATGGTTCAGTTTGCGGGGATCGGCCATCGCAAGAGCGACCGGATTTCTTGTAAAGGCGGCCACGTTCCTTTTTCCGGCGCTTGATGCAGGCCTAATGTGAAACCAGGGGCTCAGCGCTTTGTGACTGTGACGAAAAGATGCAAGTGGCGTTTACAAAGCGTTCCCTAGATTACCCTTGTTATCTGTCGCAAGGCCGCCCAGGTGATGTTGGCCTTGCCACCAGCGATGTGTGAGCACGACACCCTCATCAAGAGTATAGGCCGGGCGCCAGCCAAGTTCATGTTCGATTTTGTTAATATCGAGCACATTACGGCGGACATCAATGCCACGAGAAGGGGTATAGACCACTTCCGCCCGGACGCCAAGAATAGTGGATATTTTCGCCACCAACTCGTTCACTGTCGAGCCAAGGCCCGAGCCGACATTGTAGATCGCTCCAGCCCTTCCCCGTTGCCCGAGCAGGATCAAAGCCTCGGTAACGTCATCTATATAGACGTAATCCCGAATATTTTCGCCGTCGCCCCAAATCTCAACCGGCCTTCCACCGGCGATCCTATCGAACAATGCCGCGACAAGCCCTTGGCCCCCTGCTGCCAATTGGTATGGCCCAAAGGGGTTCGATATCCGAGCCGTCACGAAATCGAGACCATGCAATGTATGGTAGAGACTGAAGTAGCGCTCGATCGCGAGCTTGACTGTGCCGTAGGACGAGATCGGAATGTTCGGATGTTCCTCGGTAATCCGTGCAGCATCAGTCTGGCCGTAGACGGTCCCGCCCGAGGACGAAAAGACCCAGCGGCAGTCCATGTCCTTGGTGGCCTCTAGCAGACCCACTGTTGCCATGAGATTGGTCGCGATCTCTGCGACAGCCTCGCCGGTTGCCGGCGTTGGACGCGTCGAGCTCATCAGATGGAAGACAACTGCCCCTTTCATCGCCTCAAGGAGCTCGGGAGGCGGGCTAACCAGATCCCCAAGGATGACTCGGCTGCCAATTGGCCAATAATCGGACACACCGCGGGCGAAGCAGGTCAGGTCGACGCCAATTTCGGCCAGTCGGCGCGCGAGATTGACGCCGATGAAGCCGGAAGCACCAAGGATCACCGCCTTCTTCCGCAGCTTAGACTGCGGTCTGTGCACTTGTGTCATGCCGCATCTACGTCTTGAATGCCGAGATGGATGCGGACATGTCGCAACCAGGCATCGGCCTTTCGGCGGGTCTCGGCAGAGGTTGCCACGAGTGAGCGCGCAAGTTCCTGCATCCGCCGCACCTCGTCCAAATGCGTAACGGCGGTTTCGCCCCTTGTTACGCTCTTCATGTGGCGGCGGTGAGAATTGAGACGCTTTGCGCTAAACTTGATCTTTCCCTGCAACAGCACCCGGAGATAAACAAGCCAGTCTCCCGCCACGCGATAGCCGAACAGCTCATCGCCTAGACCGGCGACCGCACTGCAGAGAGCCAACCGCTGGAATATAGCGGCGCTGACGTTCGGAATCGTATTCTTGACGGCCATTGCCTCGCTGATTTCTTCGTAGCCATTCCTTACATAGTCGGAAGACCATCTGTCCGAGATATCGCTGGTGTAGCCAGTGTAATCCTCCGCGAGGACAAGACCGTTGCCATCTACCTGGCGTGACTGGCTGTAGGCCACCACAACTGAAGGATCATCGAAGGAGCATACGAGCTCCTGAAGAAAGTCGGGAGCCGCAAAATCATCCGCTTCGGCAATCCAAACGACATCTCCGCGGCATCGCTCGATACCCTTCGCCCATTGCCGAAACACTGAACCAGAATTCTGCTCGTTGACGATCAGCTCACCATCAAGTTCCTGCCTCTCAGCCAGGAAAGTTTTGATGACGTCGACACTTCCATCGGTCGAGCCATCGTCGAGGATGACAAGCTCATAGATCGGGTAGGTTTGGCCCGCAATGCTGTTCAGCCGCTCAAAGAGGTGATGCGCGTAGTTGTAGTTGGGAACGACTACCGATACGCGCTGAAACGCGGTCGCATAGTGAAGCAGATCCAAGAGATACTGCCGCATTGAAGCCACAGAGGCGCCGCTCGCTTTGGCCGGACTGTCCAACAGTTCGCGGACCTTTGCCGCAAAATCGTTGGCGTCCAGATTCTGCGCCAGTTGACCGCCTTCTTCGACGATAAGATCCGCCGCGCCGGTTGCATCCCGAAAGGCAACCACCGGCACTCCGACCTCCGCGGCCTCCAGCACCGCGTTCGGAAATGGATCTTCGCGCGAGGTCAGTGCATAGACAGAGGCGCCTGCGTAATATGCCATCGGCTCTTGAACAAAACCGACGAATTTCACTCGTTCTGTCAGCCGCCTTTCGTCGAGAGCCGCCGCAATCTTTTCTTTCATGCCGGCATCGAAGTGACCAATCCAGATGAAGGCCATTTCAGGATGCGTGCGAAGCACCTCCTCTGCCATGTCGATGAAAATGTCCGGCCCCTTGCGGTGGTCGACAAAAGCAACGGCGAGGACATAGCGCGTGTCTGAAGCAAGACCGTGCTGTTCACAGACCCAACGCCGGGCTTCTTCGGCACGATCCTTGAATGGGTTCTTTCGCAATAGGCCTTGGGGGCGTATCACCGACTTGCTCAGCGGTTCGCCGACGAACTCCTCAAACCCGGACTGCACAATCGACGCCGCAAAGACGACACTGTCGGCATGCCGGTTAATAGCCGTCGCATGCTTCTTAAGATCGTACTGGTGCAAGACTCCCGGCAATTCGTGGATCAGCGAGACAGTGCGGAACCCTGCTTCCTTCAACACAGGAACAAGGAGGCCAGAAACGGTCGTATTGACAATAGCGACCTCCGCGCCGGCGTCCCGCATTGCCTGGAGTTTTGTGAGCACCCGTTCCGGTTGCTCACTGGCGAGGTCTATGCGGTGAACGGTTGCGACTTCGGCGAAGCGTGGCAGCATCGGCCCGTCGCCCAGAACGATCATGTCGACATCGAAGCCTAGCGCTCCGAGTTCGCGCGCCATCGCCAGAGCCAAATACTGCGCGCCATGCGGATGAGCGTCGTGGGAAACGACCACGATACGGGGGCTGGATTTCTTATTCGCTGCCTCCAACGCCTCGCGGGTCGCCTGCAAATAGGCAAAACCGTTGGCGGCATCCGGTTCCAGATGGGCGCCTTCAGCCCACTCGTTCCAGGCATTGACGAAGATCAGTCGCTCGCTTGGTTCCTCGACATGAATGACGGTGTCGTCAATCGCGTTCTCTAGCCATGTGCGGTAGAGTTCCGGCGTGTTGTTGATGAATACACCGCCGCCGTGCCTGCGACGCGCAGTGTTGTCCCAGCCGGGGCAGACTGATCGAAAGAGCTTGTAGCTGCGCGGCGCATAGTTCTTGCTGCGTTCGCAAAAAACTGACCAGTCGTAGACGGTCGAGTCGAAGTCGTCGTTCAACGGCGTTACCAAATGCGTGACGTTGGGGGGGGCCGACCGATTCGGTGGAAATTCAACGGCAGCGTCGAACCCATATTGCTCGGGCGGCACGGATTCGAACGACTGGGTGTAGGCAAGAAAAATCTCACCGATGCCGTTTTCGCGGCACCACTTCCGCCAAAGCTGGGCGGTTTCCGCTGCCGCAGGAAGCAGGCTCGGGCGATAAACGAGCAGGAGCGGCTTGCCATCGACGCGAATGTAGCGGGGATCGCGAAGATATGGCGCGACCTCAGCGATGAAGGCAAGATCGTCGTTCGAGGAATGGTCCTGGGCGATCAATATCTCATGATCGAGCCCGTCCCACCTGCGCGACCAGTTCTCGTTTGCCCAGCACAGGCAGAATGGCAGATCCAGACTGTGATCGGCCAGCCAGTTTTCAAGCGGCCTCTCCAACAGCCTCTTGCCGCCGAACCAGTAGAAGTAGAAACAGAAGCCCTCGACGCCGTACAGCTTCGCGAGTTCGACCTGGCGGCGCTGCGCTGAGACATCGCGCAAATCGTAGTAGCCGAGTTCGTCAGGTATATGCGGTTGGTGGTGACCGACAAACTGGGGCTGCGCCGGTTTGACGTTGGTCCATTCAGTGAAGCCCTCTCCCCACCATTCGTCGTTTTCGGGAATTGGGTGAAACTGCGGAAGGTAGAAAGCAACTACACGAACGGGCTTCAGAAGCACCGGTTGCGCCTCGAGGCGCGGGACATAGATGGGCTTCGGGAGCAGGACAGCATCCTTTGCGCCAGGCTTCGACCAGAGTTCCGGCGTCGTGCCCGACGATTGAAAACTCTTCCAGGCACGATACGCATTGGTCGAGGAAAAAAATGCTGGGAACGCAGAAAATGCCGTGCCCTTCAGGCGCTGTTTGGTCCGGGCGGACAAGGGTATTCCGTGCCAGGCGATACGGGCCTTTTGCGCCAGCGTTCTTCGAATACTGCCTACTGTGCTCCTGGTTCCAAGCCCCAAGGTTCTTAGTGGTCGCGTCAGTCGCCATGACGTACTTGCGTAAACGGCATCGAGGACATCGTGCAGTCGTTTCTCCTCCGAGCGAGCACTGTCGCGATCGACAAGCAGTGAGTTGGATGCCGCATGTGCTGCCGAAAGCTGCGCCTGAAGATCCTGGACTTTTTGTGCATTTCCGGCGGCTTCAGCTTTGACGCGAGCGGTCTCGGCCTCGTTGATCTTTATCCTTTCTCGTGCCTCCACGATCTCATCGGCGAGCGCCCGAAGCCGCGTAGCATGTTGGCTGACCGATTCTCGATTTTGCGTGGTCTCCTGTTCGATCGTCACTGATCGCAGCGACCATGGATTTGCAGCCTGCTCGGCGGCCTCCACGGTCGCGCCGTCCAAGCTCATGATGCTTTGCTCAACGTTTGCGTCGCGACCGGCTACGTGACGGGAACCCAGGACGTTCTCCTGATAAGGCCGCTTAGTCACGATGCAGAGCGAGTTCAGGAACTCGATGGAGTGAATCGACGCGAGCGAGGCTTCATCGAATGCAATTTCATACCGATCCGTGAAGGCCGCGAGAGCGTGAACTCGACTGCGGTCCAGCCCCCAATGCTCGTGATTGATCAGGTCGAGCAACCGCTTGAAAAACGAGATCGAGGAAAGCGGATCATAAAGGCCGCCCTCGAAGTCCTGCCAGTAGCTGGCATGGAGATCTTCGACGACAAATGTCCCACCGTCCGCAATATGAGCAAAATAGCGGGCGAAAGTTCGTATGATGTCGGAAGATCTGTGCGAACCATCATCTATGACAATATCGAACGTGTTGGATCGTTCTAAAATTCTGCGATGGGTATCTTCAACATTGGCGTCACCGACGATTACACCAATTCTTCTGTCTTCAAAATTGAGGAGACCGCAGTTCTGATTGATGTCGCAGCCGATAATAATTTCGGCTTTTGAAAAATACTTACCCCAAATCTCAAGTGATCCGCCATTCTGGACTCCAATTTCCAGGATCCTAACCGGCTTGTTTCGATAATCGGAAAAAACTCGATCGTACTCATCAAGGTAGATCGACCACTTGTCAGAAACCTTACCGTCGTGCTCGTCATACAACTGGCGAAGCGTCTTGCGAATCCGGCTCTTCCGGCCGTTGATTCCTCCGCTCATGAAAGATCCTCTCTGCACACCCGAACGCCCAGAAGGCAAATCTCTATCCTCCGTCGAGGACCGACAATCCGGACTCTGTCAGTCGAAGTGAGTCGCGAACTGCTCATCGAACCGGGCCCCGTTTGAACAAACCAGCACCTCGTCGCAACGGAGCTGTTATCTTCCACGAAGTGCTTTGCAGGAGCATATCGACCTGTCGCCGTACGGCCTCCAGCTCTCGCTGCAATTTCTCTGATTCTCGTTTTTCGTTTACCAGTTGAGATCGCAGATCGGTGATCTCCGATTTCATTTCTTCGGTTCGATCCGTGAGCAGCCCGCGATTCCTGATGGAATTCGCCACTGAGATCCATCTCTTCAGCTGAGCGTCTGCAAAGAATTCAGAACGAGGTGCAGAAAGGGGACCTAGTTGCTCCGTTATGGTTTTCGCAAATTTTCCGAGCCCGATCGCTCCGACATTATCAGGCAAGAGTACCGTCGAGTGCTCGATCTTTAACCGCGAGAGCATCCTTTCGAAGTTTTGGATAGCGTCGTCGATAAGATTCGAATCATGAAATGCAATGACCGAATCACCATTGACGAAGTCCAGCATGCGATCGGCATCGGAGAAGCTGGCGGTGTTTGTGTGTTCTCCGTCAATCAGAGCCAAATCGATGTTTGGTACGTCGGCTACGTCGACATCACAGATGTCGCACCTGAAAATCGTGAGGCGATCAAGTTCATCCGGCCGCAGACATCTTTGCAGATTCTCGAGCATCCGAGCTTCGCCGTCCAAGGGATAGTAAAAACTGGTCCCCCTTTCATCAGGCTGTTTTTCCGGCCGAAGATCGACGGAGATGACGTGCGCGCAATTTGGATCACGGAGAATAGGAACCAAGCTTCCTCCCTGGTCCGATCCGATCTCAAGGTAGCTGTATTGAGCCACCGATCCGCTGACCAATTTTTGCAGTCTTAAGAGAGAACGCTTGTCGTTCTCGGAAGTCGCAGACTCAACTGAATAGACAGATGTGTCCAAGTCTTCCAAAAAATGCTTGTTCATGCGCTCAATGCCTGTCTCGTCTCCAGGAGGCGACGCACCACCTCTTGTGTTGATTTGCGCCACAGCGGCGCCCGCCACCCGAAAGCTTTGCCAAACTTCGCGCTCGACAGCCGCGAATTGGCCGGGCGCTTCGCCTTGGTCGGATAGTCCACTGTGGCGATATCGCGCACGCTTGCGTGCGGGCCACCAAATGCCCTGCTTGTGTCGAGGATGTGACGGGCAAAGCCGCTCCAGTTGGTCTCACCGCCGCCAGCCAGATGGTAGACATCAAAGGCGGCGCAATTCTTGTCGTCTTGCAGCCTCGCCGCCGCATGCAGGATCGCGTCGGCGATGTCGAGCGCCGAGGTCGGAGTGCCCCATTGGTCTGCCACAACCGAAATCTCGTCGCGGTCGGCGGCAAGCCTCAGCATCGTCTTGACGAAGTTCTTGCCGAAGGGGCTGTAGACCCAGGCGGTGCGCAGGATGAGGTGGCGTGGGTTGGCTGCGGCCACGGCTTGCTCGCCGGCAAGCTTGGAGGCGCCATAGACGCCGAGCGGCGCGGTCGCGTCGGTCTCGACATAGGCGCCGTCCTTGGTGCCGTCAAAGACATAGTCGGTCGAGAGATGGATGACGGGAACGCCGAGCTTTGCGGCCGCCTCGGCCACCTTGCCGGCGCCGGTGGCATTCACCGCGAAGGCCAGGTCCTTCTCGTCCTCGGCCTGGTCGACATTCGTATAGGCCGCGGCCGAAACGACGATGTCGGGCCTTGCCGCCTCGAGCGCCACGAAGATCGTGTCGGGCCGCGCCAGATCGAGCACCGGACGGCCGACGGCGACGACTTCCACATCGCCGCGGCCCCGCGCCGCCTCAATGAGGCTCGCGGCAACCTGACCCTCGCGCCCGGTGACGGCAAGCCTCACGTGGCCACTCTCCTGCTCCCGGCGTTCTCGATCGGGTTGCTTTCGATTGGGCTGCTTTCGATTGAACTGTTTTCGGTCGGACCTTGGCCCAGCCGCTCGCCATTGTAGCGCTGCTCGCGGATCGGGCCCCACCACCATTTGTTGTCGAGATACCAGTCGACGGTCCTTGCCAGGCCGCTGTCGAAATTCTCCTTCGGCGTCCAGCCGAGATCGCGCGCAATCTTGGAGGCGTCGATCGCGTAGCGGCGGTCATGGCCGGGGCGGTCGGTGACGAAGGTGACCAGGTCGCGGTAGCTTTTGCCGCCGGCGCGCGGGCGCCTCAAATCGAGAAGATCGCAGATCGTCTCGACGACGCCGAGATTGGTGCGCTCGGAATTGCCGCCAACATTGTAGCCCTCTCCCGGCCGTCCCTTCGTCGCGACCAGCTCCAGGGCGCGCGCGTGATCCTCGACGAACAGCCAGTCGCGCACGTTGGCGCCAGCGCCGTAGACCGGCAGCGGCTTCTCGTCGAGCGCGTTGAGGATGACCAGCGGGATGAGCTTTTCCGGGAAATGATAGGGCCCGTAGTTGTTCGAGCAGTTGGAAAGCACGACCGGCAGGCCGTAGGTCTCATGCCAGGCGCGCACCAGATGGTCCGACGCCGCCTTCGACGCCGAATAGGGCGAGGACGGCGCATAGGGCGTCTCCTCGACGAACATGCCGCTGTCGAAGGGCAGGTCGCCGAACACCTCGTCGGTCGAGACATGGTGGAAGCGGAAGCCGGACTTGCGCTCCTCGGACAGCCCGCGCCAGTAGTCGAGCGCGGCGTTCAGGATGCGGTAGGTGCCGACGATGTTGGTCTCGATGAAGGCGCCGGGGCCGTCGATCGAGCGGTCGACATGGCTCTCGGCGGCGAGGTTCATGACGATGTCGATGTCGTCGCGACGCAGTATCTCCAGCAC
>NZ_RZSL01001040.1:0-1242 GCF_003997355.1 Mesorhizobium sp. M1E.F.Ca.ET.041.01.1.1
AAGTGGATCGGCGCGCAGCGCCGAGCCGGATGAGGGGTGCTGGAAGAAACGAGGCGTCGGAAAATTCAATGCTTTTAGGTACTTAAACCTGCGACGCCCCATTCCGTCCAACACCCCTCATCCATCCGAGCTTCGCTCGGCCACCTTCTCCCACAAGGGGAGAAGGGGAGCGTCGCCGCTACGCCGCCTTCAGCCGCCCGCTGATGAAGCGGAACTCCTGCGATTTGCCGCCGAAGCCGTAGGCCGCCGCCGGCACCTCATGCACGAAGGCGTAGCTTTCCTCGTGCACGCCGCCGAGCAGGCGGCCGAAGGCTTCGAAGATCGTCTTGAGATAGGCTTCGAGCTCCAACTTGGTGTTGGTGCCATCCACCACCTTGATATCGAGCCAGAAGGTGTTCGTCCCATGCTCGGCCAGCGACTTGCCGCCGGCGAACCAGTGCTGCGGGTCGATATAGCTGACCGCGACGGCGGTGATGGTAGGGTCCTTGCGCAGATGCGTGGCCGTGATCTCGGTGATGTCCTTCGCGATCGCGGCGGAAAGTTTTGCGTCCGGCTTGCCGGTGACGCTGACATTGATGATCGGCATTTTTCTCTCCTGCGTTGGAGCGGCTTCGCGCCGCCGATGGAGGGACCATGCCACCATCATAACATCAAGAAAATCGAATTGTTTTTGACAAAAGATTCGATATCATCGAAGTATGGAAATGCTCGATCCTGATCTCCTGAAAACCTTCCTTGCCTTCGTCGACGGCGGATCGCTGTCAAAGGCTGCATCCACGGTTGGCCGCACGCCGTCGGCGGTGACCGCGCAGATGCAGCGGCTGGAAGAAATCGTCGGCGAGCCATTGCTGGTCCCGCAGGGCAGGGGACGGGGGCTGACGCCGGCCGGCGAGGACCTTGTCGGTCACGCGCGGCGCATCATTGCCGTCCAGACCGAGGCCTGGCTGGCGCTGAAAGGCGCGCGCGCCGGTGGGCGCATCGCTATCGGCACGACGCAGGACTTTGCCGACCACGGGCTGCCCGACCTTTTGCGCGCCTTCGCGGTCAGCCATCCGCGCGTCAGGATCGAGCTGCGCGTCGGCCGCTCCCTGGAGCTCGAGTCAGCGCTGCAGGCAGGTCAGTTGGACCTCGCGATCACCATGCGCCATGCCCCTTCGCCGGATGAAGCGGCCCTCATCAGCGAGCCGATGCTGTGGCTCTGCTCGGAAAAAGGATTGGCGACGCGGCAGGAAGCAGTGCCGC
>NZ_RZSL01001041.1:0-1238 GCF_003997355.1 Mesorhizobium sp. M1E.F.Ca.ET.041.01.1.1
GCACCTACCCGATCTTCGATGCGACCGGCTCGACAATCGCGCCAGGGCGATGGAACACGCCCGGAAGTCCTATCATCTACACCAGCGAGCACTATTCGACGGCCCTGTTGGAAAAGCTGGTGCATGGCAGCGGCCGACTGCCGCGCAACCAGCACTACATCGAAATCACAATCCCGGCCGGACTGAACTATGAGGTCTTTTCCCAGCCGTCACTGCTCGGCTGGGACACGATGCCGGCGACGGTGAGCAAGGGATTTGGCGAAGCCTGGTGTTTAGAACGGCGCGCCGTCATCCTGCTGGTGCCGAGTGTCGTGGCACGTCTCGATTGCAATGTGCTGATCAATCCGGCGCATCCGGAGTTTTCAAGGATCCAGACAAGTCTGCACCAGCCCGTCTACTGGGACCGGCGGCTGTTTGGCGCGTAACGGGGAGGGGCTTTCTGTCGCCTACAGCCCGCTGCCTTGGTGAGATGGACACGGAACCGGTCACGTCGGCGCTGGTATTTGCGCGTCATCTCTCTGCCAAGGGCGTGGCCGAGCTGCTTTTGCACATAGCGCTCGTCGACCTTGGCCGACGAGGCAAGGCCGGCGCCGCACGGCTTCGTTCGCCTTCCGACAGGTCGCCGCGCACGCCGGCGGCAGGCGGAACCAATTGGAGCTGACGCCGCAAGCTGTGATGTGTCGGCTCGATCTGCGACTCAGACGATGATCCGCGCCGCCCGCCCGAGCGTCCGCTCGGCGTCATTGTAATAGTTCGAAGCCTGCTGGACCGAGTGGTGCTGCGACTGTTGCATGGCTTCCGGCAGGGGAATGCCGCGGCGGGCGGTTTCGGTGAGGTAGCCGGAGCGCAGGCCATGGGCGGAAAATGCCATCGGATCAAGCCCGGCCTCGGCGACGCGGCGCTTCAGGATCAGGTTGACCGCCTGCGGCGTCAGCGCGCGTTTTCCGAGATTGCCCCAACGGTCGATGCCGCGGAACACGGCGCCCTCAGATATTTCAGCACGCTCCAGCCACGCTTGCAGCACCGTCACCGGCCGGCCGACGAGCAGCACGAAGACGTGGCTGTCGGCCTGTGTCGTTTTTGTCCGGCCGAGTCGGATTTTTAGGCACGGCAGTTTGTCCAAAGAGTCGGGAGCCTTGGGATCGGCCGGCACCGGCTCGTCTTCGATGATCTGCTCTATCCTGAGCGAAGCAATCTCGCTGCGGCGGCGGCCGCCTGAGGCGAAGGCGGTGATGAGA
>NZ_RZSL01001042.1:0-1224 GCF_003997355.1 Mesorhizobium sp. M1E.F.Ca.ET.041.01.1.1
CTTCATCATCTCGGCGCCGACGCCGTTCCGGCCAGATGATTGCGCCGAGCTGATCGCCGATGCGCCGGCTGTCGTCGCGCGCTATTTCCCGGACTATCCCAGGCTCTATGCGAGGAAAGGCTGGACGATGTTCTCGTCGATCGACCGCGTCTACGATCCGTCGCGGGCAGGGCAACGGCTCGGCTTCGTCTGCAAGACGAGTTTTGCCGATGTGCTGACGGCGCTCGATGCGGAGGCGTGAGGGCGGTCAGGCGTGTGCGGCCGCCCGCGCCAACTCATTGGTCAGGTCGCCATAGCCGGTCGAGCGGCGCTCATAGGCGAGGCCGAGCAGGGCGGCGGCTTTCTCGGCAACCTTGTCCAGCTCCGGATCGTCGGTCTGGGCGAGATAGATCAGCTTCTCGTAATTGCCGAAATAGTCCTTGATCAGTTCGGGGTGTCGGTCGAGGCCGAGCGGCTTGATGAAGAAGGCATCGAACTGGCGGCAGAGGAAGTCGGTCATGTAGAACGACATCATGTCGTCGTCGGCGACCTTCGCATAGGCGTTCATGCCCTGGTAGAAGGCGAAGCAGTGCGGGCCTGCCATGCGCTCCACGCCATGCTTCTCGATCACGCGGTCGAGCAGGCCGCCGGTGCCGCAGTCGGCATAGCCGACGAAGATGTGCTTGTAGCCGTCCGCCTTGGCCTTCGCGATCGCCTTGTCCATCGCCGGTGCGATGCGGTCCGGATAGAAGTGGAACTCGGCCGGCAGGCAGGTCAGCTCGAGATGGTCGAGCTTTAGCTGTTGCTTGACGGCCAAAACTTCGCGCGCGATCATCCCGCAGGCGATGACGAGCAGCCTGTCTGTTTGATTCGGTTTCGTTTTTTGCGTTTTGACCAAGTCGGCCGGCTTTCGCTGCGGGGCTAATATCTGTCGAAGGAGACACCGTCCATGAAACTGCTACGCATCGCGCCGATGGCCATCCTTGCCTGCGCGCTTGCACTTACGGCCTGCGCCAACACCATTCGGGGCGTCGGCAAGGATGTCAAATCGACGGCAAGGGCGGTCAAAGACACGGTCAACTGATCGGCAGCCTCGTTCATCATCTGGGAACGAAAAAGCCGCGCTGCAAGGCGCGGCTTTTCTTGTCGGTCCATGCCGGGTGCCTTGGGATCAGGCCGAAGCGCGGACGTTGTGCTTGCGCTTCATGAAGTCCTTGGCGGTCTCGACCGCCACCGCCGCGTCGC
>NZ_RZSL01001043.1:0-1217 GCF_003997355.1 Mesorhizobium sp. M1E.F.Ca.ET.041.01.1.1
GTCGAGTTCCGAGTCGAGAAGGCCGGTATCGTACAGGCCGGCGTCGGCAAGGTCTCGTTCGACGTCAAGGCTCTGGAAGAGAATGTGCGGGCCTTCGCCGATGCGGTGAACAAGGCCAAGCCCGCCGGCGCCAAGGGCAACTACGTCAAGAAGGTGTCGGTCACCTCGACGATGGGGCCCGGCCTCAAGCTCGACATCGCGACGCTCGCCGCGTCGTAAGTGTCGCCTGACCGGTTTCAGGCCGGTCGCACCAAGAAATTCCGGACTGCCGATCCGTCGGCGGCCCGGTACCCCGGAAGCCGAAAGGTTTCCGGATATCCTGTCCGAGATTGCAGGCGGCCCAAAGCCTTAATTCACCTGGGCCTGCATGAGACGGGTGAAGACCCGACAAAGGAGCGAACGCTCCAATGAAAGGTTCGAACCGTGTTTGCCTTTTGTCAGCGCATCGCCGGCTTGGCCGTCGGTGTGGCGAAAGGGGGCAGGATCCTCGAGCGCCGTTCGGGAGATCCGTTTTTGGATAGCCCGGCCGGCAAAAGGCAACCCGACTTCTGACCTCGTGAATGAGGCAGGGGTCAACTGGAGATAGGCAGTGGACAGAGCGGAAAAACGCGAACTCGTCACGGGCCTGAACGAAGCGTTCTCGAACGCGGGTTCAGTCGTCGTGGCCCACTACGCCGGTATCACCGTCGCGCAAATGAACGACCTCCGGTCGAAGATGCGCGCCGCCGGTGGCACCGTCAAAGTCGCGAAGAACCGTCTCGCCAAGATCGCTCTTCAGGGCACGGACTCCGCATCGATCGTCGATCTGTTCAAGGGACAGACGCTGGTCGCTTATTCGGAGGATCCGGTTGCGGCGCCGAAGGTCGCGTCCGATTTCGCCAAGGGGAATGACAAATTGATCATTCTCGGCGGCGCAATGGGCTCGACTGCGCTCAACGCCGACGGTGTCAAGGCACTCGCCACGATGCCGTCGCTCGACGAGCTGCGCGCCAAGCTGGTTGGCATGATCGCCACGCCGGCAACCCGGATCGCCCAGATCGTCAATGCGCCCGCGGCTTCGGTCGCGCGTGTCATCGGCGCTTACGCCCGGAAGGACGAGGCGGCATGAGGCCGTTCCTCGCTGTCAACAACACACGTTCGAACCTAGTAAAGGAATACAAAAATGGCTGATCTGGCAAAGATCGTAGACGACCTTTCGAAGCTGACCGTCCTTGAGG
>NZ_RZSL01001044.1:0-1215 GCF_003997355.1 Mesorhizobium sp. M1E.F.Ca.ET.041.01.1.1
GTTCGATTCCATCGACCAAATGGCGAGAAGGATGTTGCGGTCGACTCCGAACCGCGCCTCGATGCGATCCAGCCACGGCTTCCATTTGCGCGCCATTGCCTGACCGTTGGCTACCGACTGGTCATGCACGCGGTTGTCGAAATAATCCCAGGCGGGAGCGGTGAATTCCGGCTGGGTGCGGGCCTTTTCCAGCACGACCGGATCGGGCTCGATGCCCCTCATGGCCTGATCGTAGACAGCGCCGGAAACGCCGCCTTGCACGGCGGTGGCACGGAAGCCGGTCACCCACTGGCGGAACCCGGCATCGGCGAAAGCAGGTCCGGCAGGCATCAGCAAGGCGAGGGTCAGGCCGGCGGCCGTCACCATTGCCGTCAGGCGCCTTGCGGTGTTGCGAACGGACATCTTTTCCTCCTTCGTCAAACAGGAAGGATCATTCAACGCCGAACTGGGTTAGTATTTAGTTTACCATAGGTGCCGCCGGGAACGAAAAGAGGGGTCGCGGCTTTTAGCCCTGCACGCTCAACTCGGCCGTTCCGTAGTTCAACATTTCGGCGTGAAAATGATTCCGGCGTGAAAATGTCCGGGGGGATTGCGGAGCGGATCGCCGAGCGGATAATTGACCCAAAACATGGGTGAGGCAGCATGAAGCCAGTTCGCAAGGCAGTTTTTCCGGTCGCCGGCCTGGGCACACGGTTTCTTCCGGCCACCAAGGCCATTCCGAAGGAGATGCTGACCGTCGTCGACCGGCCGGTCATTCAATATGTCGTCGACGAGGCGCGCGATGCGGGCATCGAGCATTTCATCTTCGTGACCGGGCGCAACAAGGCGGTCATCGAGGACCATTTCGACGTTCAGTTCGAGCTCTACGACACGCTCGCTCAACGCGGCAAGGACGATCAGCTCGCCCGCCTGCAGCGGCTGCAGCCGGCGCCGGGGCAGACCAGCTTCACGCGCCAGCAGGTGCCTATGGGGCTCGGCCATGCCGTCTGGTGCGCGCGAGAACTGGTGGGCGACGAGCCTTTCGCGCTGCTTTTGCCCGACATGATCATGCAGTCGGAGAAAAGCTGCATGAAAGGCATGGTCGAGCTTTACGCCGAGACCGGCAACAACATCATCGCCGTGCAGGAATGCGACCCGGCCGAGGCGCATAAATACGGCATCGTCGGCCGCGGCGAGGATACCCACAATGGCTTCCGCATCACCGGGATGGTGGAG
>NZ_RZSL01001045.1:0-1210 GCF_003997355.1 Mesorhizobium sp. M1E.F.Ca.ET.041.01.1.1
GGCCTGCATCGCACGCGAGGATTTGGATTTGCCGTTCGACCTGACGCGGTCCTTGGCATCGACCTTGCGCTGCACATCGCGCTGCTTGCGCACAGCTTGCCCGGTGTCGGATTGGGTCGGCGTGGCTGATCTCGTCGGCATCGCTTTCTCCGTCGCTTTGGAAGAACAACGCATGCGGGGAGAAAAAGTTGGCCCTGTCGGATGTCGACCCTTAGGAGCGGACCGTCGCGGCCGGCGTCAATCGGGATGCTCCCGCCCTTTTCGCGAGTGGAGCGGAGACGTCTTCGTTAAAGGATGGCCGGCCTCATCAAAATGGATGGCGACAGCGGGCAGCGGCTGTAGTGATATCTCGCTGAACTCCCGGGCAGGACGTCGGAGCACTCCGGTTCCTGTTGCTCCGGTGCAGGGCCGGTCAGCTCCGCGGGTTTCGGTGACGACGAGGAGAATTAGATGCGCTCTCCTGCCGAAAAGAACAAAAGGACGCTTCGCCCATTGCCGGTTGAGGACGAGCGCCAGCTACGGCTTGAGAAAACGCTCAGGCTCAGGTGCCTGAGAGCCTACGCCTCCTCGCTCTCGTTTGCTCCCGATGCTCAGTTTCACGATGAAATCGACTGCTCGGCGCTGTTCGCCGACTGGAACCGAGGTGGCCAGGCGCATTGCCAGTCGTATCCCCAGGTTCTACCGCCTCGCGCGTCCTTTGGACGCGCAAAGGACCCTGTAACCGTTTGATCCTGCGCATGATCCTTCCCGAGTATCCGATCTTTCGCGATCGTGCGTGGAGCAGGATGCAAGCGTCAATATGAACGCAGCCTCCGCTAGCGTTGCGGCCCGGGCCTGCGGATAGAGTCGAGACAGGATGGCAGGCCGGGCCTTTGCCCCCGACCGCTTCGGCACGGTTCATCAGCGCATACGTCAAAGTTAAATGCGGACGATCGCCGCAGATGCTAGTCGATCACTGTTTGGGGTCACTCTTAGGAGGAGAGTACCGTGGACATTGGAAATCTGATCGGCAAGCTATCAAGGACATTTCGGCGCCAGCGTGCCGCCCCAACCACTCCTCTCAGGCTGACCATGCTTCGCTCGCCGACGTGCCGTTAAGGCTACGGCCGCGCCCGCCCCACCGTCGGGCTCCGCCCATTCGGCCAGCGAGCAACATGTAGCTCGCATTTACAGCCCGCCCTTGGCCGATCGAATGCAACCGGTCGGCGGC
>NZ_RZSL01001046.1:0-1208 GCF_003997355.1 Mesorhizobium sp. M1E.F.Ca.ET.041.01.1.1
TCGACAAAGTCTGCATTTCCAGCTCGACCGGGCTTTCGGCGGTGCCGAATTTGAGCGGCAGGCTCGGCCCGTTCGAGGCGAGATCGAGCGAGAAATCGCTGGCGCCGTTCGGATTGATGGTGCCGGCGGCCTTGCCCGAGATCTTGTCGCCGGAAAGCGTCGCCTGATCGATGACGAGGCCGCCCGCCGTCGAAGCGCTGCCGGCGACATCGAGATTGAGCGGGCCAAGGCCCGCCTGGCGTGTCTGGCTGGTTTCCGCGCCGGCGAGTTTGGCGTTGAACCGCACATCGGGGTTGGACGATGGACCCGTGACATGCGCCGTGCCTTCCAGCGTTCCAGCTGCATCGAGGCCAGGCACGAAATCATTGGCGAGCGCCGCCGGCAGCTTGGCGAAATTGGCCGTCAGGTCGAGGGTTTGGCCAGCGTTGCCCGAAAGAGCCACCGAACCACCGCCGAGATCGAGCGCGAGTTTCTCGACGGTAGTGATGCCGCCGGCGATCGAAAGGCTCGAAGGCTCCGCGATCGCCGCCTTGATGCCACGCACGGTCGCTTCGCCTGACGCGATCTCGACGCTGGTCTTGCCGCCGGCAATCTTCACGCGTCCGGTCGCGGTGGCCGGAATGCCCGACGCCGTCGCGCCGCCGGAAAAATTGGTCCAGTCGCCATCGCGCTTCAAATCGATGCCGATGCCGCTGACCACGGTAGCGCCGGAAGTCACGCTGTCGGCCTTGATCGTGCCCGAGATCGCCGGCCCCTTGAGATAGTTGGCGATCAGCGCGTTGACGGTGATGGTCTTCGCGGCCAGGTCGCCGCGCGCGATCGAGGTGCTCGCCGCATTGACGGTGACGGTCGGAGCCTCGCCATCCTTGGCGAAGGCGATCGTGCCGTTTATGTCGCCGGTCGCGTTTTGCCCGCCGAGAGCCGCCAGCGGCGCGATGTCGGAAACGGCCAGCGTCAGGGTGCCGAGCGGCAGGAGCCGATCGTCGAGCGCGAGATCGCCCGAAACCTTGTTGTCGCCGAGCGCCAGGCTGAGCCCCCTGATCGAACGCTTGCCGTCGGCGGTGACCAGCGAAGCCCCGATGTCGAGCGGCTGCTCCTCGACGCTGCCCGTCAGCGAAACATCGGCCTGCGGGTTGGCGATGTCGGCCTTGCCCTTGGCCGAGAGCTTGATGTCCTTCACCGTGCGGCCGGCCGCCGTCAGGCTGGCG
>NZ_RZSL01001047.1:0-1207 GCF_003997355.1 Mesorhizobium sp. M1E.F.Ca.ET.041.01.1.1
TTAGAGCACAGCACTGGCGTCGAGTTCCTTCACACCCCCCTCTGGCCTGCCGGCCATCTCCCCCGCAAGGGGGGAGATTGGACGTCGTCGCCGCTTTCGCCAATCACCAACGTTGAAAGTGAGAGCCAGCGGTTGAGCTGCCGATCTCCCCCCTTGCGGGGGAGATGTCCGGCAGGACAGAGGGGGGTGCTGTCCCGCCGACGTTGGGAACCTACTCCTTCGCCGCTCCGGCCGCCTTGATATCCAGCAGCCCATAGCCGAAATCATTGTCCCGCCCCTTCGGGCCGAGATCCTTGGCGGTTGCCGCCAGCGCCTTCTCGATGTCGTCGGCCGAGCGGTCGGGCGTGGCGTGGATCAGGTTGGCGATGGCGCCGCTGACGATCGCGGCGGCGAACGAGGTGCCGGTCACCACGTCGGAACCGGCGCCGCTCGGAGCCACCATTTCCACGCCCGGCGCCGAGATGAAGACGTAAGGACCGCGATTGGCCTGCGCCATCAGCCCGTCCTTGGCGTCGGTGGCGGTTACTGCGATGACGCCGTCGAAAGCGGCCGGATAGCCATAGGGCGCCTTGGGGCCATTGTTGCCGGCGGCCGCCACCAGCACCATGCCGAGCGCGCGAGCATTGCGGCAGGCTGTGCCGAGCAGGTCGTTCTTCGGGCCGACGAAGCTCATATTGATGATGCGGACATCCTGTTCCGCCGCCCAGTCGAGCGCCGCCAGGATGACATCCATGGTCGACTTGCCGCCTTCGAAGGCGCGCGCATGGTAGATCCTGGCGCCCGGCGCCATGCCTTCCAGCGCGCCGACACCGGCGATCAGCCCATCGACCGAGGTGCCGTGGTCGCGTTTTTCGATCGGCACGTTCGGCATGGCATCGTACTGGGCGGCGATGACGCCGGCGAGCGCCGGGTTGGTGTCGTCGATGCCGGTGTCGATGACGGCGACGCGCACATTCTCGCCGCTCGCCTGTTTCGAATCGAGCGCTATGCGGTCGAAGGCGTAGTTCACGATGCCTGCCGCCTGCTGCAGCGAATAGATGTGGTTGGGTTCGCGCCGCTGCGTGCGGCCGTCGGCGGCAAGCTGCGCCAGCACCACGCCGACCGGTCGTCCGTCGGGAATGCCGAAGCGCACCAGCGTTGAGCCGAGCAGCCGCGACTGGCGCTGCGAGCGCACTTGCAGGCCGAAGGCGGTGGCGATCTGCTGCAC
>NZ_RZSL01001048.1:0-1207 GCF_003997355.1 Mesorhizobium sp. M1E.F.Ca.ET.041.01.1.1
CCGCATGAATGCGGCGTGCTTAATCTCTTTGTGCATGTCGTTGCCCCAAAACCGCTGCGCACTTTTGGGCGACATGCATCGGCGTCCTAGCGGACGCTGGCGACGGCGTCCTCGCGGCCGTCGTTGATCGAAACCCAAACGCCCGAATTCTCGGCCGATTGACGTTTGAGGTAGGTGTAAACCGTGTCGTTCCAGGCGAGCACTTTCGGCTCGAGATTGTCGAGGATGAACTCGCCGAGACTGGTGCGCACCGTCAGCACCGCATGGCCGTCGCCGTTCGGCTGGCGAACGACCGTCATCAAGAGGTCGCCGGCGGGGACGCCCGCCGCCATCAGCTCGCGGCGCTTCTCCAGCCCATAATCCTCGCAGTCGCCATAGCCGTTGTCGGGATAGGCCCAGTATTCCTCGACCCCGTAGATTTCCATATCGGTTCGCGGCTTGACCCGGGCGTTCACCGAATTGTTGATGCTGACGATCGTCGCCCACAGTTTGCGGGTCAGTTCGACCGGAGGCCCTTTCGGCGTCCTTTCGTTGCATTCGACCGGTACGCGCTGGCAGAATTCATAGTGGCCGACCGGCTGGGTGGTGCGGCCGCCCGTATGCATGAGCACCGGTCCCGCGCTTGCCGTTCCCCAGGCGGAAAGCTGCATCGCCATTGCCAAGAGCAACAGCTTGCCCCTCGTCATTTTCATTATGGCAGTCTCCCCGTTTGAGAGAGACTGTGCCACGTTGGGATTTATTTGACGCAAAAACGCGAAGTAGATATTGAGTAAAACGCCCGTAGAATAAATATAAAATTTGAACTATCTCGGTTTGAGATCGTTGGGATTTGGTTGGCGCGCGCAGGCGATCGGCGACGGCTCGGCGAGTGGTTGCGGACGATGTCTCTTCGAGGCAACAAAAAACCGGCCGCGTGCGGCCGGTTCGGTTGTACCCGGGTGCGTTCGCGTCAGGATCGCGGCGCGTTGAATTCCGAATCCAGCGTTTCCGGCCGCTGAATGACGGCGAATTCGATGGCAACGCCGTCCTCGAAGTGACGCACCACCTGGCCGCGCATCGTGCCCAGCATGACCTGCACGCCGATCGCCGGTTTGACGTCGATTTCGATCGCCGCGCCCGAAAGCGAAAGGTCAATGATGCGGCACTGATACTGGCGCCCATCGGTGAGCTGCAGCACGCTCATCGGATTGCGCGGCGCGACGCGCTC
>NZ_RZSL01001049.1:0-1205 GCF_003997355.1 Mesorhizobium sp. M1E.F.Ca.ET.041.01.1.1
CAGTGAAGGACCCATCAGCGGCCGGCTGATCCCGGCTCGGGGGATATCATGCGCCGTCTTGCGGCCATCCTGATGCTTACGCTGTTGGGCGCCTGCTCGACCGTAGACGACCTTTCGCCGCTGGCGCCGTCGTCGCAGACGGTCGCCGTGCGCGCGCCCCGCTTCGAAGATTCCAAGCCGCATGAATGGGACAGCGGCACGCCATGGAACTATGCCATCCATGGCACCGATGTTTCCAAATATCAAACCTCGGTCGACTGGCCGACGGCCAAGACCAACGGCATTTCCTTCGCCTTCATCAAGGCGACCGAGGGCGGCGATCGCTTCGACGACTATTTCAACGAACACTGGGCGCGCACCAGGGCCGCCGGAATCCCGCGCGCGGCCTATCATTTCTTCTATTTCTGCACGCCGGCCGCCACCCAGGCGCGCTGGTTCATCGCCAATGTTCCGAAAGACCCGTCGGCAATGCCGCCGGTGCTCGACATGGAATGGAACCCGAAGTCGCCGACCTGCAGGCTGCGCCCCGATCCCGCGACGGTGCGCAGCGAAATGAGCACCTTCCTCCAGATCGTCGAGCGCCACTACGGCAAGAAGCCGATCATCTACACTTCGCTCGACTTCTTCGACGACAACCAGCTGGCGACCTTCCGAAGCTATCCTTACTGGCTGCGCTCGGTCGCCGGCCATCCGCGTCAGAAGTATGGCAGCCATCCCTTCACCTTCTGGCAGTACACCGGAACCGGCATCGTGCCCGGCATGACCGGCAAGTCCGACATCAACGTTTTCAACGGCTCTGAAGCTGCCTGGAACAAGTGGCTGCGGCAGAACACCCGTTGACATCGGCCCTCGTGCCTGCTTTTCGACACGGCGGGCGGCGATAATTGCAACCGCTGGCGATGCGGAGCGGCGCACCCCTACCGGGGTGCTGAACGGCGCTCCTGGGCTTTGAAATCTACGCATGATCCCATCCGACCCGACCGGGTGCCTCGGATCATGCGGCGGTCTCGAAAGGGAAGCGATGCGATTGCGCGTTGATATCTTGGCGGCGGTGGTCCTCGGCGCTTTCGCCTGGCCGGCGGCGGCGCAGGACTGCGGCGGTGATTTCGAAGCCTGGAAACAGGGCGTTGCGACGGAAGCCAAGGCAGCCGGCGTCGGCGCCATTGGCCTGGACGCGCTGGAAAATGCCGCGATCGACGAAAAGG
>NZ_RZSL01000104.1:0-8342 GCF_003997355.1 Mesorhizobium sp. M1E.F.Ca.ET.041.01.1.1
GCGGCATCGCCACCGTGGAAAAAGGCATCGCCCTGGCGGATGACGAGCACGCCCAGCATGGCGATGACCAGAACCATGGCGGCCCAGAAGAACCGCAATTGGCGCGTCAGCGATGGGGCGGATGCGGGTGTCGCCGGGGGCGGCATCAACGTGGCATCGACGGGCGCAGCATTCTCGAAATGCTCGGACGAAAGCGCAGAAGCTTGGCCGGCATCGGCGGACAGCCGGATTGCATTCAGCTCGTAAGAAGGCACATAGCCACCGCGCGGAATTGCGATGCGCACCGGCTCGGCAATGCCCTCGTTGGCGAAATAATGGTCCAGAAGCTCACGCAGCCGCCCCGCCTGGACCCTGACGACCGCGTCGGTCGACGCGTCGAAATCGCCGTCCTTGCCGAAGACATCCATGGCGATGGAAACGCCCTTCAGCCTGTCGCCTTCGCCGGCCTGCTCACGCTCGACGAGATAGCGCAACAGCCGGCGGGCACGTTCGGAGCGTCCGAACGTTTCGCTGGCAAGCAGTCGCTCCAATGTCTCGCGCACTGCGGGGGCGGCAGGCGTGGCAGGCTCCAAGTGTCGAACCTTTCGAAGTCGGCACAGGTTAGTAGGTGATCATATAGCGCTCGCGCCGGCGCACAAGAATACATCTGTTATGCGATCGCGTAAGCCACCGCAAATTTCCCTGCCGGTTAATGAATGGCAGGGAAATCGCGCATGTTTTTAAAGCGCAGCGCGTCCCAGCGAACGCGCTGCGCGAAGATCGAGGGTCAGCCGGCCTTGCGGCCGAGGATGCGGTTGGCGGCGGAAACCACGGCTTCCAGCGAAGCGGCGACGATGTTGGTGTTTATGCCGGCGCCGAACAGCTTGCCGCCCGGATACTCCATCTCGACATAGGAGATGGCCGAAGCATTCGAGCCGCGCTGCAAGGAGTGTTCGGAATAGTCGAGCACCGACATTTCCACGCCGACATGGCGCGAAAGCGCATCGACGAAACCGTCGATCGGGCCGGTGCCGGTGCCGGTGATGGTCACTTCCTTGCCATTGTCGAGGATTTCAGCTTCCACCATGCGCCTGCCCTTGACCCCGGTGTCGGGATAGGTGCGATGGTCGAGGAACTTCAGCCGCGCGCCGGGCTGCTCGACATAGGTCTCAATGAAGCGATCGTGGATGCGCTTGACAGGCACTTCCTTGCCTTCGGCGTCGGTGATCGCCTGGATGTCCTGGCTGAACTCGATCTGCAAATTGCGCGGCAGGTTGAGGCCGTAATCGGCCTGCAGCACATAAGCGATGCCGCCCTTGCCGGACTGCGAGTTGATGCGGATGATCGCCTCATAGGTGCGTCCGACATCGGCCGGGTCGATCGGCAGATAGGGCACTTCCCAGAGCGGCGTGTTGGCCTTGCGCAGCGCCTTGATGCCCTTGTTGATGGCGTCCTGGTGCGAGCCTGAGAACGCGGTGTAGACGAGTTCGCCGACATAGGGGTGGCGCTCCGGGATCTTCAGCTGGTTCGAATATTCGTAGACGTCCTTCATCCGGTTTATGTCGGAGCAGTCCAGCTCGGGATCGACCCCTTGCGTATACATGTTGAGCGCCAGCGTCACGATGTCGACATTGCCGGTGCGCTCGCCATTGCCGAACAGCGTGCCTTCGACGCGATCGGCCCCAGCCATCAGGCCGAGCTCTGTGGTGGCGATGCCGGTGCCGCGATCATTGTGCGGATGCAACGAGATGATCAGATTGTCGCGATTGTCGAGATTGCGGCACATCCATTCGATGCGGTCGGCATAGACGTTGGGCGTCGACATCTCGACCGTCGAGGGCAGATTGATGATCAGCTTGTTGTCGGCAGTGGGCTTCACGATCTCGGTGACGGCGTTGCAGATCTCCAGCGCGACCTCGAGCTCGGTGCCGGTAAAACTCTCCGGCGAATATTCGAAACGGTAGCCGCCGCCGGCCTTGGCCGCCATGTCGGTGATCATCTTGGCGGCGTCGGTGGCGATCCGCTTGATGCCGGCGACGTCTTTCTCGAAGACGACACGGCGCTGCAGCTCGCTGGTCGAGTTGTAGAAATGCACGATCGGGCGATGCGCGTCCTTGAGCGCATCGAAGGTCCGCGTGATCAGCTCGGGCCGGCACTGCACCAGCACCTGCAGCGACACGTCGTTCGGCACGCCGCCTTCCTCGATGCACCAGCGGGCGAAATCGAAGTCGGTCTGCGAGGCCGACGGAAAGCCGATCTCGATCTCCTTGAATCCCATGTCGATGAGCAGCGCGAACATGCGCGCCTTGCGCTCATGGCCCATCGGGTCGATCAGCGCCTGGTTGCCGTCGCGCAGGTCGACCGAGCACCAGATCGGCGCCTTCTCGATGACCTTGGACGGCCAGGTGCGATCGGCGAGGTCGACCGTCGGGTAGGGTTGATATTTGCGGTGGGCATCCGGCATATGGCCGGCCACGGAACTGTCCGTTTCGGCCCCGCCGACTGGGATTGCTTCTCTTCTGTTCATCGTCGTTTCTCCCGGCGGCTCGTCTGATCGCTCTCAGGCGGATTGGTGCCGAGCGGCGCCTTTACCAAAGTTTCGTTCGCTTGATGTGACTTTGCCAAATTCTGGCCAAGGAGCATGCGCCTCGGGCGGCGGTTTCCGACCGCCGGGCGCTCCTTCAGCGAACCCGGCGATCGCCGATAAGGCCGAGAAGAAGCAGGGTCGAAGCAAGCGCGCGCACGGTCTCGCCGGCGAAGCCGGGGCGAGGAGAAGCGACGGAGCGGGTGCGCGTGGTCATGCCGGCTCTCTTACAGGAGCCGCCGTTGGGAGGCAAGTGCCGGTCTGGCCGGGCACAAAGCGCGCCGCGTCGAAACGGATTCAAGCGACGCGCTTTAAGTCCTTGGGTTTTATGCATGTCGTTTTCCCAAAATCGTTGCACACTTTTGGGTGACATGCATCGGCGCGGGCTCTTCCCCGCACCAGGCAAATGCGCCACATTTGCCTCGGAGGACCTGATCTCAGGGGGAGGCCGTGCATGAATTTCGTGTTCTTCTCGCCGCATTTTCCGGTCAACGGCGCCGATTTCTGCGACCGGTTGAAGAAAGCCGGCGCCACCGTGCTCGGGATAGGCGACGCGCCCTATGAGACGCTGAGCGGCAAGTTGAAAGCGGCGCTTTCGGAATATTACCGCGTCGCCGACATGGAGAATTACGATGCCGTGTTCCGGGCGATGGGGCATTTCATCCACAAATGGGGCCGTATCGACCGCTTCGAGTCGCTCAACGAGCACTGGCTGGAGCTCGAAGCCAACATTCGCACCGACTTCAACATCTTCGGCACCAAGCTCGATTTCGTGAAGAATTTGAAGCGCAAGAGCCGCATGCGCGCCTTTTTCCGCAAAAGCGGCGTCGAAACCATTCCGCAACGCAAATGCTCGGATCGAACTGGGGCCATGACCTTCATCCGCCGGGTCGGCTATCCGGTGGTGGTCAAGCCGGATTCAGGCTCCGGCGCCTCGAACACGTTCAAGATCTCCAATGCCAGGGAGCTCGACCAGTTCTTCAGGGACAAGCCGGAGGGTGTGACCTTCGTCATGGAGCAGTTCATCGAGGGGCTGGTGGTGACCTTCGACGGCCTGGTCAACCGCGACGGCGAGGTCGTGCTGGCGGCCAGCCACCGTTACGACCAGAGCATCATGGACGCGGTCAACCGCGACCGCCACATGAGCTATACCTGCTTTCCCGAGATCAGCCCGGAGGTCGAGGAGGCGGGCCGCAAGATCCTGAAAGCGTTCGACGTGCGCGAGCGCTTCTTCCACATCGAGCTGTTCGAAACCAGGGACAATCGCGTCATCGCACTCGAGGTCAACATGCGCCCGCCGGGCGCCTGGATGACCGACGCTATCAACTACACCTTCGACATCGACGTCTATGCCGCATGGGCGGACATGGTGGTCAAGGATGCCGCTGGCGGCCCTTACAAGGGCAAGTATTTCACCGCTTATGCCAGCCGCAAGCGTCACATCGACTATTTGCACAGCCATGAGGACGTGCTAGCCGCCCATGGCGACAAGATCGTGCATCATCAGGCCATCGAAGAGGTTTTCAGCCGCGCCATGGGCAACTACGCCTACCAGATGCGTTCCAAGGACCAGAAGGCTTTGCGCCAGGCGGTCGACTATATCCACGCGGAAAAGGCGTGAGGCGATGGACGTTTCCTATCACAAGGCTCACGCCCGCAATCTCGGCCGCGACATGGAATACAAGCGCTACGGCCATGCCGGGCGGCCGGTGGTGGTGTTCCCGACCTCGCAGGGACGCTTCTTCCAGTTCGAGGATTCGGGCGGCGTCGGCGCGCTCGCCGAGTTCATCGACACCGGCCGCATCCAGCTGTTCACGCTCGACGGCATCGATTCGGAATCCTTCTTCGACAAGCATGGCGATCCCGCCAGCCGCATAGCCCGCCACGAGGCCTATTTCCGCTATGTGCGCGAGGAGGCGCTGCCGGAGCTGCAGGCGGTTGCCGCCAAGGCCAATGGCGGACGAATCCTGAAGCCGCTGTTCTGCGGCTGCTCGATGGGCGGCTATCACTCGTCGAATTTCGTCTTCCGCTTTCCGGAACTGGCCAGCGGCGTGATTTCGCTGTCGGGCGTCTATTCGACGCGCGACTTCTTCGGCCGGGCGCTGGAGGGCAGCATCTTCTACAACTCGCCGCTCGACTATCTGCCGGGCATCGTCGACCAGCGGCTGCTCGGGCGCCTGAGGGCGCTCAGGCTGATCTTCTGCTGCGGGCAGGGCGCCTGGGAAGAGCGCATGCTTGTCGAAACGCGCGAACTGGAGCAGGTGCTGCGCGACAAATCCATTCCGGCCTGGGTCGACTATTGGGGTGGCGACGTCAGCCACGACTGGCCGTGGTGGCACAAGCAGCTCGTCTATTTCTTCGGCCGCTGGCTGGACGAGGACCTGATGCATAGGCTCGATTGATTGACCACGCCCGACCCGATCCGACGTTTTGTCGAAGCCACCAATGCGGGCGACACCGAGGCCTTTCTGGAGACCTTCACGGCGGATGCCCTGCTCACCGACTGGGGCCGCCCCTTCCGCGGCCGTGGGGAAATCGCGCGCTGGAACCAGTCGGACAATATCGGCGTGCAATCCCGCCTCGATATCGTCCGCATCGCGCAATCGGACGGCGCCTACCATGTGCGCATCAAGGTGACCGGCGACGGCTTCAATGGTGAAGGCGACATGACCTTCACGCTGGACGGCGACCGGATCGCGAGCCTGATCATCAGCTAGATCGTTTCACTGTTTCACCGAAACGGCGAACCGTTCTATCTCTCTGTTTTGACGCAATTCCGCACGGAAGACCGCTACGCACTTTTCCTGGAAGTCGACCGCTCGATTGCGCTCCCGCGCTCTCAAATATGAGTATACGAGTCAAGTATTTTTTATGCCTGCGCCGAACCAGAGGACGTCACGTCGCGGCAGCAGCAGGGTTGCAGCTGCACCTTCCCCGTGGCGATCAGGCCGGCGCCCCACCGCAGAAAGCCGGAAGGGCGCCGGGCTTTGGCCGACGTCTAGCCTTCCTGGCAGGCTGGGAGGGGCGCGACGTCTTGTTCCGGCGCCGATCCGCGACGCAGGCCGAGGAAGACGACGATGGCGGTGAGGACGGTGATTGTCGCCAGCGCGACGAGCAGCCGATCGAAGGCCGTCTCGTAGGCCTGGATGAGAACAGTGGCGTCGGCCATAGGCAGATGTCGTGCCGTTTCACCGATATTGCCCGTTGCCAGAAGCTGCCCTGCCGCGGCCGCTTTTGCGGGTGACGCCAACCCTTGAGTGCCGAGCTGCGCGGTGGTGAAGCCCGACAGGGTCGCCATGACGATCGCCAGCGCCACGCCCTCGCAAGCGACGCGGGTGGTGTTGAAGATGCCGACCGCCATGCCGGCGCGCTCCTTCGGCACGACGCTGACGGCAAGCCCGTCCATCAGGCCCCAAGGCAAGGCGATGCCGATGCCGATCAGGACCAGCGGGGCCACCGGCGCGCTGTCCGCCGCGGGAACACGACTGAGCCAGACAAGGCCGGCAGCCGCGACAAGCAGGCCAACACCGCAGATCGTGGCTGGAGCGATCCAGCGTGCCACCTGGCCGGCAAGCAACGGCAATACCAGCAGCGGCCCAGAAAGGCAGATCATCAATTGCCCCGCCTTGATCTCGCTCATCCCCTCGATGCCGATGAAGCGGATCGGCAAGAGCACGAGCAGAACGACAAAGGCATAGGCAGGCGCGGCTGCCAGGAACTGGACGCCGACGAAACGTGGGAAGCGAAACAGCGTCAGGTCCAGCATCGGCCGGCGCACGCGCCGCTCGACAATGACGAAAGCGACAAAGCAGACGGCGGCCATGCCAAGCAGCGCAATGACGAGGGGGTCGGTCCAGCCGTTCTGCGGCGCCTGCAGCACACCATAGGTCAGCGTGGCAAGCGCGATGGTGAAGGTGCCGGCTCCCGCCCAGTCTAGCCCGGTTGCATCCGGGTCGCGCGATTCGGTGACGGCGCGCAGGCCGAGGGTCGCGGCGGCAACCGCGAGCGCTGCCACCAGAAAGAAGATCGCGCGCCAGCCGAATGCGTCGATGAGCAAGCCGGAGGCAACAGGGCCGAAGGCGAGGCCGATGCCGAAGCTGGTACCGAGGAAGCTGAAGGCGCGCAGCCGCAATTGGCCGTCGAATTCCTGGGCAAGCGCAGAAGCGCCACCGGCGAAGGCGGCAGCACCGCCTATGCCTTGCAAGGCCCTGAAAATGTCGAACCAGACGATGTCAGGCGCAAGCGTGGAGCCCAGCGCGGCAAGGACATAGGTGGCGAGGCCAGCGAGGAAGATCCGCCTGCGGCCATGGTTGTCGGCCAGTGCTCCGGCCGCCATCAGGCTGGCGCCGAAGGTCAGCATGAAGGCATTCGTCACCCAATTGAGCTCGATCGGACTGCCGCCGAGATCGGCGGCAATGCGCGAGAGCGCCACGGCCGGACCGGTGAAACTCAACGGCATCGTCATGGCGGCAAGACAAACCGACAGCAGCACAAGCCATCTGCCGGCGGGGCCGGTTATGGTCATCGAAGTCATGGATTTTCCTATCTGAGGCGAGGTTTGCCGGCATGCCGCGGATTGGCGGCGCCGATCGCAAAGACAAGATAGGGCGGCGACATTTCCGGCAAAATAGTATTAAATCTCCAGTCATACCGGAATGAAGCGCTCGAATGGATTCCTGCGATGGATCGTCTCAACGGCCTTCTCGCTTTCGCCCGCACCGCCGAGCACGGCAGTTTTGTCGCCGCCGGGCGGGCGCTGGGAATCTCGGCATCCGCTGTCGGCAAGAGCGTCGCCCGACTCGAGCAGGAGCTCGGGGTGCGTCTGCTGCAACGCAGCACACGGCGCATAGGTCTGACCGAGGAGGGCAAGCTGTTCAACGAACGTGTGCGCCGCATCCTCGACGATATCGGCGATGCCGAGGCGATGCTGTCGCGGACGCGCGAAACGCCACATGGGCGGCTACGCGTTTCGACCCCGATCGTCACCTATCATCTGCTTTTGCCGGTGCTTTCGGAATTCACGGCACGATACCCTGAGATCGAGCTCGATATCGATTTCAACGATCGCATCGTCGACGTCATCGAAGAGGGTATCGATGTCGCGATCCGAAGCGGCGAGCTGCCCGATTCACGATTGGTGTCGAGGCCGGTTGCGCCCTTTCGCATGATCTTATGCGCGGCCGCTTCCTACCTTGACCGCCATGGCACGCCCGGCACGCCAGCGGATCTCGCGCAGCATTTCGGCATACACTTCCGCTTTCTCAACAGCGGCAGGTTGCTCAACTGGCCGTTCATTACCGGAAGCGCGGCACCGCAGATTCGCTCGATGCTGACCTGCAACAACATGGAAGCATTGAAGGGCGCAACGATTGCCGGCTTGGGCATCGCCTGCATGCCCGATTTCCTGGTGCGGGAGGCGCTGCATGACGGAAAGCTGCGCACCGTGCTTGACGACCATGTCGACGGCCGCGGCCAGTTCCGCATGCTATGGCCGTCCAATCGCCACCTCTCGCCGAAGGTTCGCGTCTTCGTCGATTTCCTCCCCGAGCGGCTTGCCGCCGGACGATAGGTTTCGCCGCAGGCCGGACGAAAAGCTGCGACGATGGTCAGTAGGTCGCGCGCCCGCCGGAAAGATCGAAAGTGGCGCCGGTGGTGAAGGAATTCTCGTCCGAGAGCATGAAGGCGACCATGGCCGCCGCCTCCTCCACTTCGACGAAACGGCCGCGCGGCACCTTGCTGAGCATGTAGGTCACCTGGGCTTCGGTGAGCTGATCAAGAA
>NZ_RZSL01000104.1:8352-14938 GCF_003997355.1 Mesorhizobium sp. M1E.F.Ca.ET.041.01.1.1
CAAGAATACGGGTGCGGGCGGGCGATGGGGTCAGCGCGTTGACGGCGATGTCATGGCTGGCGAGCTCCTTGCCGAGCGACTTGGTCAGCGCCAGCACGCCGGCTTTGGCGGCCGAATAGGCGGCAGCGTTGGGATTGCCTTCCTTGCCGGCGACGGAAGCGACGTTGACGATGCGGCCGTAATTGCGCGCGATCATGCCGGGCACCAGCCGCCGGCAGCAGTAGAAGACGCCGTTGAGGTCGATGTCGACGATCTGGCGCCATGCGGCGGGATCATAGTCCACCACGGTCGCGGCCGGCCCGGCGATGCCGGCATTGTTGACGAGAAGATCGACAGGACCGAGCGCCCGCTCGGTTTCGATGGCGGCACGATCGACGGCCTCGATTTGCGACTGGTCGCAAGTGAAGGCTTCGACGCGGCCAAGCGGCTCAAGCTCGGCCAAGGCGCTCGTCATCGCGGCCTGGTCGATGTCCCAGATGGCGACGCTTGCGCCCGACGACAGCAGGCGGCGGGCCACGGCAAGGCCGATGCCTTGCGCGCCGCCCGTCACGACGGCGACGCGGCCAGAGAGGTCGACGGCATTCAAACGGCGGTTCATGGGCATTTCCTTTATTTCCCCATGCGTTTGGTAGCGCGGATCAGTCCCTGACGTTTCGCGCCACAAGCTTGGCGACGCTTGGCCCAATGAGCAGAACGACCAGGAAGCGGGCCGACTGCAGCGCCATGACGAAGGAGATATCGACGTTCTGCGCGGCGGCGGCGATAATGGCCACACTGTCCATGCCGCCGGGGCTGGTCGCCAGATAAGCGGTCAGCGGGTCGATACCGAGCAGGCGGCTGATGACGAAGGCCAGCCCGCCACAGAATGCGATCAGCGCCACGATCGAGGCGATGATCTGCGGCAGGGCGCGTGCGGCGTGGCGCAGGATCGGTCGGGTGAAGTTCAAACCGATCGACCAGCTGACCATTGCGTAGCTGAGCGCCAGCAGCCAGGGCGGCAATTGCATCGGCACGCCGAAGCCGAGATGAACCACGGCGCCGAAGATGAAGGTGCCGAGAAAGAAGGGCGAGGGCAACCGCAGCAGCCTTCCCAGCAGGCCGCCGACGATCGCGATGCCGATGGTGGCGGCGAAGGCCATCGGGTTGATCGGCGGAAACCACACGATGGGCGGCACTTCGACGCCTGAGGTGTCGACCCACATCTTGGCAACCAGCGCCGCCGTCATCGAGACAAAGATGACGCGCAGATATTGCATGAAGGCGACGAGGCGCTGATCGGCGCCGAAGGCGCCGGCCATCAGAACCATGGCGGTGGCGGCCCCTGGCGAGGAGCCCCAGACGGCCGTGGTGCCGGGCAGGATGCGCCAGCGGCTGATCAGCCAGCCGAGCAGGCTGGAGGCAGTGAGCGTCGCCACCACTGTCCCGAAGAAGAGCGCCCATTCAGCGTAGAAGACCGGAAAGATGTCGGCGGAGATCGAATTCGCCACCAGGCAGCCAACCACGGCCTGGGCGGAGCCGAACAGCACGCGGGGCACGCGTACGGTGGCGCCGTTGGTGCCGGCCAGGATCGCGGCAAGCATCGGGCCGATCAGCAGCGCCGCCGGCAGGGCCGCGAGTTCCAGCGCACCGGCAAACAGCAGCGAGAATATCACCAGCGCCAGCCATTGCTGCGGCCAGCGCAATCGGGCCATGCGTTCAACGGACGGTTGATCCGGGGGCGATTGTTCCGGCGAGGAGTCCATATCCGGCTCTTAGACCGGGCACGGGCAAATGCGAACCCATTTTCCCGCTGAAAGTTCTATTTCTCCGGACTCGCTCTCAACCGTTCTTCTCGGAGGCTGGAAGGCCGAAGCCGCCGACCGGATGGGTCTCGACCTGGAATTCGAAACCGGCGATGAAAGGGCGCGCCTTGGCGATCGCCGCCTGGACTTCCGGCAGTTGCAGGGAAGCCTTGTGGCTTGCCTGGTCCGTCCACACTTCGGTGACCCAGATCGCGTCGGCATCTACCGGATCGGTGGCGATGATGTAGCTCAGGCAACCGGGCAGCGCGGCGGTGCTTTCACGCAGCACGTCCATGACCGCGTCGCGCTGGCCGCGTGCCGCCCGCATCTTGCCGATCAGTCCGAACATGCCTTTCCTCTCCCTGCAGGTTGTATGCTGCCCGAGTATGCAGTCGACGGCTCACGGCATCAACTGGCCACCATTGACCTCGATCACCTGGCCGATGATGTAGCCGCTCAAGAGATCGGAAGACAGGAACAGATAGGCGCCGACGCAATCATTGGCCGTTCCGGCGCGGCCCTGCGGGATGGTCGCAACCATGGCCTTCATCTGCTCGGCGCTCGAATAGCGCTCGTGAAACGGCGTCAGGATGGTGCCGGGCGCCACGGCGTTGACGCGGATGCCGAAACCGATCAACTCCTTGGCCATGCCACGCGTCACGTTGGAGACGAAGGCCTTGGACGAGCCGTAGAGGCCGGCGCCGCCGCCGGCGCCGTTGCGGGCGGCGATCGAGGTGGTGTTGATGATGAAGCCGCCCTGGCGCTTCAGCCACGGGATCGCCTTGCGCGAGGCGGTCAGCACCGATCGCGCATTGAGGTTCATCACCGCGTCGTAGTGCGCTTCGGTCTGGTCGGCATAGGCGACGCGGCCGAGCATGCCGCCGGCGTTGTTGACCAGACCGTCGAGTCGGCCGAAATGTTTTGCGCTTTCCTCAACGACGCGCTCGACGTCGGCGGGGATCGAAAAGTCGCCCTGGGTCAAAAGAACGTCGCCGCCGTCGTCGCGGATGGACCCGGCGAGCCTTTCGGCGGCTTCCCGGCTTGAATTGTAATGCAGGGCGACGCGGCATTTCTGCCGGGCATAGGCGTGGGCAAGCGCTCCGCCGATCCCGGTCGACGCGCCGGTGACCAGCACCACTTTGCCGGCAAGGTCGGGAATGACAAGTGGCATCGTCATGTTGGCTGGCACGTCGCGACCTCCGGGATTTCTACTGGCAATTGGTAGACGCTTGCCGGCCGGGCATTCAAGTCAAGAGGCGAAATCAGGGGCGCGAAATCAGGGCCGGAGATAGACATAGCCCTGGCGCTGCAGTTCCGCGAGGTTGACGACCCCGCCCTTCTCGGCGACCTGGAAGCCGTCGATCAGATCGGTGACGGCAATGTCCATGCCGCGCAATGTGTTGCCGCAGGCCTGTGGAACGAGCCCCTGCTGGACGAGGCCGGCAAACCGGCTGGATGTCGCGCCGGAAGCACTCTTCGCCTTGAAGGCGGCAAGCGCCGGGCCGTGCACGACCAGGACGATGTCGACGTTGCCGCCGGTGCCCTCATAGTGGTTCTTGATATTGCCGAGGACGAAATTGACCTTGTCGGCATCGCTGAGATGATAGGCGACCTTCAGCCTTTCCTCGTTCAAGGCGGCACTTGCCTGGCGCAGGCCGAAAAGGCCGGCCGCTCCGGCCAGGCCGGCGCGGAAAATGTCACGGCGCAGCATCGTATCCTCCTCGATTCGCCGGCTCTCGCAATTTTGCGTGGTCCGGGGCGTCACTGCCTTTTGTTCTTACGCAATTGCGGGCGGAAAACCGCCGCACACTTTTCCTGGAACTGCTCCTAGACTAGCATAAATCACAGTCCTGTCGGTGCGAGGAGGGTGGCATGACGTCAAGGATGGTTGGGGGCGCGGCGCTCGGCGCGGCACTGTTCATTTCTGGCGCCGCGCTTGCCGAGGACGCTCTCAAACTCACCGAATTGAGCCCCAACGGCGCCGACGCCTGCTTCGGCCGCGTCTATGATGCCGCCCATCTCAAGGCGCATCCGCACCAGAAGGTCGCGCGCATCTTCTTCTACTATGGCCATGACCCCGTCAGCCGGCCGAACGAGGAACCCGCCACTGACGCCGACAGCTCCTATAATGGCTTCCTCACCACCACGGTGCGCGGTGCCAAGGCGCCGGAATGGACCGGCGGCTGGTGCAACAAGGAGGATCCGGACGACAAGGCGAGCGGCATCCGTTGCGGCATGGATTGCGATCGCACGCTCGCCTCGCTCAAGGTCGACGAGAAGGGGCGGCTGATCCTCACCGATCTGCAGCCCGACGTGTATCTCGACGCGGGCGCGGAGGAGGATCTCGGCAAGGCGGAATACAACAAGCAGGCGCTGGGCAGCGAAGACGACAATTTCCGCCTCGATCCGATGCCGGCCGCCAACTGCAAGGCGGAGTTCGCGCGCATCGATCCGATCGATCCGGCGCTGGGCGCGCCACTGCGCGAACGGCTGAAGCCAGACCAACCCTTCTGCTACGGCCGCGACTATGACGACGCGCATCTGAAGTCGCATCCCGACCAGGTGACGCAGTCGATCCGCGTCTTCCGCGGTCCGATCGAGCTCGCTTCCTTCGCCGCCGGCGGCGATACCGCCAACTGGCCCGACGGCGCCGATATCGCGGTGTCGGTGACGACCAGGCAGAAGGGAGCCAAGGTTACCCAGACCTATACCTGCCAGGGCGAGGCCGACCAGTGGCGCTGCTCAGCAAGTTCGAAGATGAGCGATTTTGCCTGCGACATCTCGCAGAAGGAGATTTTCCTCAAGCGCGGCGCCGGCGGCACGATGATGCTGGCCAACCCCAACAGCGCGCTCGCCATCGTCGACCTCTGCTCGAAGGCCGCGAGTGGCAAGACGAAATCCGACGACAAGGTCTATAGGCTGAACCCGATGCCCCAATCGGCCTGCACGCCATAACTTTCGCTTCGTCATTCTATAGCGGAGCAAGGAGCGAAGCGACGCGGCGCAGACCATAGAATCCCGGGAGGCTTCGCCGAAACTTCCAAGGCTGCGATACGAATTGCCTTACGCGAAAGGCACCGCCGTCGTGCCCCTCGGCAGCTTGGCCTCGTCGTCCGGCTCGACATGGATGGTGACGCGCACGGAGGGGATCTCGGCCTTCAGCGCGTCCTCGATGCGGTCGCAGATGACATGGCTGGCGCCGACCGTCATGTCCGCGTCGACGACCAGGTGAAACTCGATGAAGGTGGCGCGCCCGGCAATGCGCGTCTTCAGGTCATGCACCTCGATTGCGCCCTTCGAATTGGCCGAGATGACGTCGCGGATTTGTATGTGCTCATGGCTGTCGACGGCGCGGTCCATCAGCCCGTTCATCGACGAGCCGATGACATGCCAGCCCTGCCACAGGATGTTGAGCGCGACAATGACGGCAAGCGCCGGGTCGAGGATCTGCCAGCCGGTCAGGACCGCGCTGACAAGGCCGCCGAACACGCCGACGGATGTCACCACATCGGTCATGATGTGCTGGCCGTCGGCGACCAGAGCCGGCGACTTCGCGTTCCGGCCGGAGCTGATCAGGGTCCAGGCCCAGATCGCGTTGATGACGGTCGCCACGCCGTTGACGGCAAGGCCTGTCCAGGGCTGCTCTAGCGGAGCCGGATGCTGCCAGGATAGCCACACCTCGTTGAGGATCAGGAGGGCTGCGACGATAATCAGCACGCCCTCGAGAACGGCGGAGAAATACTCGGCCTTGTGATGGCCGAAGGGATGGTCCTGATCGGCGGGCTTGTAGCTGACCTGGATCGCCCAGAAAGCGGCGGCCGAAGCGATGACATTGACGATCGATTCGGCCGCGTCCGAATAGAGCGCGACCGAGCCGGTGATGTACCAGGCGGCGACCTTGAGGGCGAGCACGACACCGGCGACGACGATCGACCAGAAGGCCAGCCTTTCGACCTTCTGCCTGGTCGCGGCTTTCGCCGCGGCCGCTGTCATGTCCCGCGCTTCCGTCATCGTCCCTACGCGGCCTTCTCCTTGGCCTTGCGGGGCAGATGCGCGACGATGTTCTCGATGATGCGCATGCCGGCATTGTGACCGAGCGTCATGATCGATTCCGGATGGAACTGCACGGCGGCGATCGGCTCCTTGCGGTGCTCGAAGGCCATGATGACGCCGTCCTCGGTCTCGGCGGTGACCACGAAATCATCCGGCAGGCGCACCGGGTCGGCGAAGATCGAGTGATAGCGGCCAACCGTCACTTCCTTCGGAAGCCCTGAGAAGATGATGCCGGGCTTCGAGACGCGGATGCGCGACGGCTTGCCGTGCATCGGGATGTGCAATTGCCTCAACTCGCCGCCATAGGCTTCGGCCAGCGCCTGCAGGCCGAGGCAGACGCCGAATACCGGCAGGTCGCGGGCGCGAGCCCTCTTGATGGTCGCGGCGCAGTCGAAATCCTTCGGCGTGCCGGGGCCGGGCGAGAGCACGACGAGATCGGGCTTCAGCCGCTCGAAGACCTCTTCCGGCACCGGCGTGCGCACGGTCGAGACATTGGCTCCGGTCTGGCGGAAGTAGTTGGCCAGGGTGTGGACGAAGCTATCCTCGTGGTCGACCAACAGGATATTCACCCCGTCGCCGACGCGCGCGGTGGCGCGTTCGGCGCCGGTTGCGTTGCCGGTTTTGGCGTCGCGGATGGCGGAGAGCATGGCGGATGCCTTCAGTTCGGTTTCGGCTTCTTCTTCCTCGGGAACGCTGTCGAAAAGCAATGTGGCGCCGGCGCGCACTTCGGCGATGCCGTCCTTGATGCGGAT
>NZ_RZSL01001050.1:0-1198 GCF_003997355.1 Mesorhizobium sp. M1E.F.Ca.ET.041.01.1.1
GCGAAGGCCGGCCTCGGCCTGCCCAGCAACGCGGCCACCGGTCGCCGCTATTGCGGCATCAACATCCTGATCCTTTGGGGCGCGGTCATCGAGCGGGCTTACCCAAGCCAGAACTGGCTCACTTTCCGGCAGGCGCTTGCCCTTGGCGGCAACGTCAGGAAGGGCGAACACGGCACAACAATAGTGCATGCTGACCGGTTCGTCCCAAAGGTCGAAAAGGAACGCGCCAAGACGGATGGCGACGAACCGCATGCCGTGCCCTTTTTGAAGCGCTTCACCGTCTTCAATGTCGCGCAATGCGACAACCTGCCCGACCACCTCCATGCCGCCGCCGAACCGCTGCCCGAGCGTCAGATCATCCCGCAGGCCGAGGCGCTGATTCACGACTGCGGCGCGGATTTCAGGATCGGCGGCGATCGCGCTTTTTACATGCCGGGCAGCGACTTCATTCAGGTGCCGCCGCAGCCCGCTTTCTTTCATCAGATCGACTATTACCGCACCTGTTTCCACGAGCTTGGCCACTGGACCGGCCATCCGACCCGGCTTGCGCGCGACCTTTCCGGCTCGTTCCGCTCCAAGACCTATGCGCGCGAGGAACTGGTCGCCGAAATCTGCGGCGCCTTCGTCTGCAGCTCTCTCGCCATCGAGCCGACCGTGCGCCATGCCGACTGCATCGGCTCATGGCTCACCGTGCTGCGCGAGGACAACCGCGCCATTTTCCGCGCCGCCAGCCAAGCTTCCAAAGCCGCCGATTTCCTGCTCGGCCCTCACAGCAACGCCGAAGCCTCGGACCGTGAGGAGATCGCGGCGTGAAGGCGCGCGATCCCCAGGCGCTGCCGACCGAGACGACGCCGGAAGGCGAGCAGACCCTCATTCCCGGTGTCCGGCCCGTCACCACGCGCGACCGGCTTTGCCTTCTCACGGACGCGCCCATGCGGCCACGCAAGGCGCAAAAGCCGCTCGATATCGGCCTGTTCGACGACTGCACCCGCAACCAGCTCGACCTGTTTTGACAAGGAGTTTTGCCATGATCCTCATTACCGACGACCTTCGCGCCCGGCTGCTCGCCAATGGCGCGGCCGAAACAGAAACCGACCATCACCCGGTCGTCAAACTGTTCGATCCCACCGGGCCCGCGACCTGGCTCTTGAGCGAACTCGACGCCGACGGCGACACGCTGTTCGGCCTGTGCGACCTC
>NZ_RZSL01001051.1:0-1195 GCF_003997355.1 Mesorhizobium sp. M1E.F.Ca.ET.041.01.1.1
CCGACCTCCGCAGCGACTCGGTATCGGCCGCCTAGAAGAGCCTCGACGCCGACGCCCCTCGCGATTTCACCGCAACTATGAAGCGCTGTGCCCACATTATGGCATGACGCCGACGCGCAACAACAAAGGTGTCGCCCATGAGAACGGTTCAATCGAAGCTCCCAATGGCCACCTGAAGCCACGGCTCGCTCAGGCCCCGCGCAGCCGGAGGAGCCGCGATTTCGACAGCATCGAGGACTACCTGCAGCGCGGCAATCAACGTGAGAGCGCGTATTGCCTCACGTAACGATGCTCCCCGAGATTCGAGCGTTGCCTCATCCATTTTCATATCCCGGCTTGGGGCGAAGGAGGCCGGGCGCGGAGATGGCCGAGGTTTCGCAGCGCCCGGCCTCCTTCGCGAGCGCCACCCGCCTCAGTGTGGCCTTGCGATCTCCGGGATCGGCGGCTCCTTGTTCAATGGGCCAAACAGCAACGCGTCCGCCTGTTCGCTACGCCAGACCTTTAGCCGGCGCTGAAGCGTTCGAAGCAGTTTGTTCGGGTAATCGCCGGGATACTCCGCCTTCAGTCGTGACAGAAGTTCGCAGCCGTTCGCCATGGCTTCGAACCAATTTCGCAAGTCGGCAGTCGCCTTGACGAGAGGGGCAGGACGCCGCCCTCTTTTGGCTTTCACAATCGGCGATCCGTTGGCCAGATAGCCCCGTCCTTCCAGGCAGTCCGCAAACTCGCCAGGAAGAGGTCTATCGGCTGAGCTGCCCGGTCAGGGCGCATGGCCGGCGGAGTATCGGCAAGCGCAGTGAGTCGCTCCTGCACGGCGCGGATATCGCGCAATAGCAGGACAGGATCGAGCCCGGCGTAGATTTCCTTCTGACGGGAGCGGACCGCATCAGAGGTGCGAGCATCGGCAACCAGACGATGATGCGGCGTAGCTGGCGGACTACACGTCTTGCGCACACGTGCGCCGTCAAACAGCCGCGCTGACCGGTAGAGCTTGGCTAGCAGCATGGCGGCCTCCAGCCCCTCGAACCGGCGATATCCGACCATCCTACGCACCACGGCGCCGTTCTTCTGCTCGACATAGGCCTAATCTAGTGGTTCTTGCGGTAGGGGGGCAGCGCGTGAAGACGATGTTGGCGCCGTCGCAATAGGCCTTCAGCGTCTCGTTCATGAAAACGGTGTCGTTGTCCGTATCCAGACC
>NZ_RZSL01001052.1:0-1195 GCF_003997355.1 Mesorhizobium sp. M1E.F.Ca.ET.041.01.1.1
CCTGGATGGCGCCCCACAGCGAGAAGACGCTCTCATAGGCCGCCTGGGCGTCGACCGTGTTGGCGGCGCAGGTGTTGGAGGTGCGATAGGGAATTTGATAACGGCGGGCGAGCTGGCCGCCGACGAGTTGCGCCTTCATGTATTCGGGTGTGCCGAAGGCCGGCGCGCCGGACTTCATGTCGACGTTGGAGGTGAAGCCGCCATAGCCGACCGGCGCGCCCTTCTTCACCATCTGCGCGAAGGCGATGCCGGAGAGCGCCTCGGCGTTCTGCTGCACCAGCGCACCGGCGATGGTGACAGGCGCCATGGCGCCGGAGAGCGTGAAGGGCGTGACGATGACGGCCTGCCCCTTGCTCGCCATCTGGATGATGCCTTCCATCATCGGCACGTCGAGCTTGAGCGGCGAATTGGTGTTGATGATGGTGAAGACCGACGGTTCCTCCATCAGCTGCTCGTGGCTGACGCCGCGGGCGATGCGGGCGATTTCGATGCCGTCGACATTGCGCTCCTTGCCGAGCGAGTAGATGTGGAAGACCTTGTCGGTCAGCGTGGCGAGGTCGCGGATGCATTCGAGGTGCCGGATCGAGGGATGGATGTCGATCGGCTCGACCGGATAGCCGCCGGTGCACTGCAGGATGTTGTGCATCTGCGCCAGGCGCAGGAAGTTGCGGTAATCCGCCTGGTTGCCGGGCCGCCGGCCGCGATCGAGGTCGGAGCAATTGGGCGCCGAAGCCATCATCGAAAGGATGACGTTGTTGCCGCCGAAGCGCAGATTATGCGCCGGATTGCGGGCATGAAGCGTGAATTCCTGCGGGCAGTGCGCAATGAGTTCGAGGATCATGTCGCTGTCGAAGTGCACGCGCTCGCTGCCGTCGCGGACATCTGCGCCATGCGCCTTCATGATGCGGCGGGCTTCCTCGTGCAGCACGTCGACGCCGATTTCCTTCAAGACACGCAGCGATGCGAGGTGGATCGATTCCAATTCGTCGTCGGAGACGAACTTCGTCGGCGTCAGTGGGTTCTTCAACTGACGGAAAGCAGGCTGCTCGAAGGCGGCCGATCCGCCGGCGCGCTTTCCCGCACGGCCGCCGCGGCGGGCGCGATCGGTTGCCAATGCCGGTTCGGCGGGATGAAGAGCGGCGGTCATGAGAAGCCTCGTGAGGATGCGAAAGTGGCCGGCATAATGGACCGGCGG
>NZ_RZSL01001053.1:0-1182 GCF_003997355.1 Mesorhizobium sp. M1E.F.Ca.ET.041.01.1.1
GAATCGCTTGCCGCACTCTATTCAACGAAAACCTTCACGCTGGCCGCGCGGCCGACGGCGTCGATCACGGTCAGCGTCGAATAGCCGGTGCCGTCGGGCTGCCAGGTCGCGGTGCGGCGGCGGTCGATGCCGGCAAGCGGCTTGCCGTTGGCAAGCCAGCGGAACGGCGCCCGGCCGCCCTGAAGCTTCAGCACCAGCGGCGTGGCGTCGGCCGAATTGGTGCCGAGATCGACGCGCGCGCCGTCCGGCGGGAAGATGATGGTGGGCGCAGGCTCGGTCGGCGTTGCCTGCACCAGCCCGTCCGATCCGGCGCCGAAGCGGGCGAGCGTCACCGGCAGTTCGTCGCGTTTGGGGTTGAAGACGCCAGGCGGCCGGCTGGGCAGCGGCACGCTGGCCAAACCGGAACGGACAAAGCCCTCGAACAGGATCGGCGCGGCCGACACATAGCCGGACAGACCCGGTATCGGGCTGGCGTCGGCGCGGCCGACCCAGACACCCAGTACATAGCGGCCGTCGAAGCCCACCGACCAGGCATCGCGATAGCCATAGGAGGTGCCGGTCTTGTAGGCGATGCCGCCCTGCATGGCGCCTTCCAGCGGCTTCACGCCGGAGAGGATGTCGTCGATCTGCCAGGCGGCCTGGTCGTCGAGGATGGTGGCGGTGGCGCGCTCGGCATTGGCCGGCTCGGTGCCGTCATGCAGCGTGTGCATCTTGCCGCCATTGGCGAGCCCCGTATAGAGCTGCACCAGGTCGCGCAAGGTTATGCCGGCGCCGCCGAGGCCGATCGCAAGGCCGGGCGCTTCGTTGAGCGGCAGGACCAGGTTGACGCCGGCCTGGCGGAAGCGCGCGGTAAGCCGTGCGGGACCGACGGCGTCGAGCACGCGGATCGCCGGCACGTTGAGCGACAATTGCAGCGCCTGCCTGATGCTGACGTCGCCCTGGTAGCCCATATCGAAATTCTTCGGCCGATAGCCGCCGAAGTCGGCCGGGCTGTCCTCGATGATGGTCTCCTGCGCCACCAAACCCTGCTCGAATGCCAACCCGTAGATGAACGGCTTCAGCGTCGAGCCGGGCGAGCGCACGACCTTGGTCATGTCTATCCAGCCGGAGCGGCTGGCGTCGAAGAAATCGGCCGAGCCTACCTCGCCAAGAATGTCGCCGGTGCGCGCATCGGCCATCACC
>NZ_RZSL01001054.1:0-1179 GCF_003997355.1 Mesorhizobium sp. M1E.F.Ca.ET.041.01.1.1
GCCCGAGCGGAAATTCCGGGAGGGGCTCAAGGGGAACTGAAGAATTGAGGAATTGAGGAACTGAAGAACAAAAGAAGGCGACGGTTACACCGGGCGCGCCAAGCGCCTTATTCTTCAACTCTTCCTTCCTCAGTTCTTCAATTCTTCAGTTCCTCAATTCCCAACTCAGGCCTGCACCAGCTTCAGCTTGGGATCGAACACGCCGAGCACGCGGCCGAGTTCCTGGCCGCGCTTCAGGATGCGTCCGCCGGCGGCGATGACGGCGAAGGCGCCTTGCCGGCGCGCCAGCTTCGGGTCCTTGACGATCTGGAACAGCGGCACCTCGCTGGCGCGGCGGAAGACCGAAAACACAGCGCGATCAGAGAGATGATCGATCGCATAGTCGCGCCATTCGTTGGCCGCCACCATGCGTCCATAGAGCCTCAGGATCTGGTCGAGTTCGCGCCGGTCAAAGCGTACCGGCTGATCGAGGCGTTCGCGCCGCGCCTCGTGTAGCGGGATCAATATTCCGGATGCTTCCCCATCCTCCATCCCGCTGCTGTGATCGGTCATGCGTCAATCCTTCGATTGAATCGTGCGCCAGCCAAGGTTCGCGCTTTCGCGGTCGAATTGCAAGGGCCGGCGAAGCACGCGGAGCGTCGCGCGGTTTCCGAAAGGTCCAGTCACGTTTGCGAAACGTGTGTTGTCATTGGTGATGCTTCGCCACATTGTCGCCACAAATTATCCGCGCTCATGCCCCAATGTCCAACGAGTTTACCGGCGTTGCCTGAGACGGTTCGGTCCGGCACCGGCTCGTAAACCCCAAGCCCCCCGCCCACGGGTCAGCGTCGGATCGAACCAACCTCGGTTTTTCCTTGGAAAAATCAGGTGCGACGATCCCAAAACCTGAATGACCGGCGTCAGAAGCAAGCTGACGCCGGTTTTTTAATGGCTGGAGCTCCCCTTCTCCCCTTGTGGGAGAAGGTGGATCGGCGCGCAGCGCCGAGACGGATGAGGGGTGCTCCAGGGAACGCCGACGTCTCACTCCGCTGGAACACCCCTCATCCGTCGCCTTCGGCGACACCTTCTCCCACAAGGAGGGCTTTGCATGGGAGCCGATATTTGGCGCACATGGCACATGGGCGTTTTTTGAAAGGCAATCGGGCCGCCTTGGCGAGGTATTTTGCCCCACTCCTGGGG
>NZ_RZSL01001055.1:0-1176 GCF_003997355.1 Mesorhizobium sp. M1E.F.Ca.ET.041.01.1.1
CGATCAGCACGGCGATGGCCGCGAAGGCCGCCGCCAGATAGGCGAGCGACAGGCCGCTTGTGTAGAACAGGGCGATGATGATGACGGCGCCGAGGTCATCGATGATGGCCAAGGCGGTGAGGAACACTTTCAGCGAGGCCGGCACGCGGCTGCCGAGTAGCGACAAGACTCCCAGCGCGAAGGCGATGTCGGTGGCGGTCGGGATCGCCCAGCCGGACAGCGCCGCCTGATTGTCGCGGTTGATCAAGACATAGACCAGCGCCGGGACCAGCATGCCGCCGGCGGCGGCGATGCCGGGCAGCACGCGGCGGGGCCAGGTCGAGAGTTGGCCGTCCAGCATCTCGCGCTTGATCTCGAGGCCGACCAGCAGGAAGAACACCGCCATCAGCCCGTCATTGATCCAGTGCGAGACGCTGAGCGGTCCGAGATAGGCGTGGAGGACGGCGAAATAGGTTTCGGAGAGCGGCGAGTTGGCGACGATCAGAGCCAGCGCCGCTGCCGCCATCAGGATGATGCCGCCGGCCGCCTCGCCGTCGAGGAATTCGCGAAGGATCGATCTCGGCCGCTGCATCTCGTCCTTCATGTCGACTCCTTCATGCCGCCTGCCCGCCGGCGCGATGATGCTCAAACTGCAATGGCCGGGCAAGCACAGGAGGGCAATCGCCTCCGATTCTCCGGTCGCATCTTCCTTTCCGAGCGCCGGCGCCGCCCCTCACCTGCCTGCCGGCATCCTCTCCCCGTATAGTGGCGGGGAGAGGGGCGCTCTCTTCGACGATTTCGCCAATCTCCAGCGTCGCAAGAAGGGGTGGCGAGGCTGCGGCCAGCCCCTTCTCCCCGTCACTATACGGGGAGAAGTGCCCGGCAGGGCGATGAGGGGCGGCGCCGACCTCGGCGATTGGCGATCTGCGCCGCAAGTTGGAACTGTGGTTGGCCTGAGGCGCTTGCCCTGCCTTCTAACGCGGCGCGCGCTTGGCGAGGATACGCTGCAAGGTGCGGCGATGCATGTTGAGCCGGCGCGCGGTCTCGGAGACGTTGCGGTCGCACATTTCATAGACGCGCTGGATGTGTTCCCAGCGCACGCGGTCGGCCGACATCGGGTTCTCGGGCGGCGCCGCGCGCTCGCCGGCGGTGCGGGTGAGCGCGGCGAAGACGTCGTCGGCATCGGCGGGCGTCGAC
>NZ_RZSL01001056.1:0-1154 GCF_003997355.1 Mesorhizobium sp. M1E.F.Ca.ET.041.01.1.1
AAGTCCCGCCGTTAAGATCGGTCGTCTCCAGAAACTCCTTGAAGCCGGAGGGCTCGGCGGAACTCAAAAAACCGAACACGCTCCGCTCATTCTGGGCAAACCGCGCTCTCGAGATCGGTCCGAGCAGAAGCGCGCTCACCGGGTTAAGAGGCCATGTCTGCTCAAGCGCTTCCGCGAGCACATCAACGTCCATCGGGCGGCGTTTGGCGACCGCTTCAGCAACAACGCGGGCGCCCGATGCATCACCACTCGGGCGCTCAGCGGCTATGGCCCGGCCAAGCAGCGCAACTGTTTCATCCGCACCCGAAAGAAATGCGATATCCTGGTAGCGGCCTTGAACCTTACGCCATTCCTGCCGCGCGTCACGCGCAGCACGCGCGGTGTACTGCTCAAACGACTGGTGGAGAATGCCGATGACGACTAAGCGGCCGCTGCTGCGCGACGCATGCTCGGCGAGATCCTGAAGCAGATGGACGTCGCCGCCTTCGAGTGCTTCGTGCTCAAGAAGCTTGCCGAGTTCGTCGAGGATGAGGAGGGTTCCGCTCGATGCGCCTTCGCCGCCCGCTATCAAAGCCTTGATAAGCCGATCATCGCTTGCTGCGAACTGTGATGCGGCGTCAGGCGACCAATCGAGCGCATTACGGGCGGATTCGACGATTGCGTCGCGGAGCCGTGTCCGGCTTCCGGTGAGGGCGACGACTTTCCACGCGCCGCTGGTTTCCGGGAACGCCTGATTGAACAGGGTCGAAAGGGGCTGCCCCGCAATATCTTGAGCAATTTTCCGGTTCTTCTTCGTGCCGGCCACGAGGTTTGCAAGCAGCAGGGCCGCACTCGACTTGCCGCCACCATAAGGACCGGTCCAAGTGTAAGCGCTTTGATGGTGGTCCCGCTGGCTCTCACCAAGAGTGCGCAGAGCTTTTGCGACGCTTGCCTGCAGAACGTATCCGACCAATGGCGGCGTGCCGTTCAGATCCGCATCGAGCCGGGCCGATCGCGCGAAACGGCGATCAATGGAAACTATACTGGAAAGCTTGCTCATGCTGCGATCTGACGGTCGGGCTTGCGTGGGTAGGCGAGAGAAAGAACCGTCGTCGGATCGAACTCGGACGTGCGCTGGATCTGGCGAAGACCGGCCGTGTCGACCCATTGCCAAG
>NZ_RZSL01001057.1:0-1153 GCF_003997355.1 Mesorhizobium sp. M1E.F.Ca.ET.041.01.1.1
CCGCCGCTACTGGGCGGTGCTGGGCTGCGGCGCCGGCACAGCCGGCGCCGACTGTTGCTCGGCCGGTTGGCCAGGCACGGGCTTGCTGCCCGGATCGCGGAAGTAGCGGAAGAACTCGGACTCCGGCGACAGCACCATGGTGGTTCCGGTGTTGTCCAGCGCGGTGCCATAAGCATTCATCGAGCGATAGAAATCGAAGAAGGCCGGATCGCGCTTGTAGGCATCCGCAAAGGTGGCGCTGCGCTGCGCCTCGCCCTCACCGCGCAGGATTTCCGATTCCTTCTGCGCCTCGGCGACGATCTCGACGACCTCGCGGTCGGCCCGGGCCCTGATGCGTTGCGCCGCCTCGTTGCCGCGTGCTCTCAGCCGCTCGGCTTCCGCCAGACGTTCGGCCTTCATGCGGTCGTAGGTCTGCTGCGAGACTTCCGCCGTCAGATCCGTCCGGCGAATGCGCACGTCCTCGATGTCGAGGCCGAGCGACGTCGCGTCGGGACGGAGCTGATCGCGCACCTCGCGCATCATGACGCCGCGCTCCTCGGAAAGTGCCGCCTCGAAGTCTCGCAGACCATAGACGCGGCGAAGCGCTGCATCGAGGCGCGTCTTCAGCCGGGCTTCGGCAAGTTCCACCTGTCCGGACACGGCCGCCCGGAAGGTGCGCGGATCGGAGATGCGATAGGCGATGAAGGCATCGACCTCGTAGAATTTGCCGCCGGAGACCTGGACGCGGATGTTGTCGAGGTCGAAGCGCATCACTTTCTTCTCGATCGTCTGAACGCTGTCGGCATCGAAGAAGGCGAACGGCGCCTTGAAATAGATGCCTGGCTCGGTCTTGACGTCGATAATCTCGCCGAATCTCAGCACGATGGCCTGCTCGCCCGCCTTGACGACGAACACCGACGAATAGAGCAGAAACAGCAGGACGGCGGCGATGACCGCGATGATGGGAAGACGGTTGGCCATCACTGGTTACCTCCCAGCACCGGCGCCGGCGGCGCCTTCGGCTGCAGTGCCGGCAGCGGCAGATAGGGAAGCACTCCCTGTCCATTGCCCGGTTCGACGACGACCTTGTTCGAGTCCTTCAGGATCCTCTCCATCGTTTCCAGATACAGGCGCTTGCGCGTCACATCGGGCGCCTTGGCGTATTCGTTGTAGA